>DRQL01000140.1 GCA_011371465.1 Gammaproteobacteria bacterium
ACCTGCATCACGTTGATCCCGTAGGTCTCGTCCGCGAGACGAAAGGTAACCCACTGTACTACTTCGTCATTTTTCTTTGTTCTGGCAGCCACGTTCGGCATATCGAATCCTCGGCCCGGTTGGTCTGAAGCAGCGCCTGGCGTCAAAAAACAGGCGTCCACGTGTATACCCTGAAAAAAGCAGGATTCATGCCAGATCGCCGGCCAGTGTTTCGGTCAGGGCATCGATATCCAGCAAGGCACACATCCGGTCGATCAGGGTACCGGCCAGCCAGGCCCTCCGGCTGTTTGCGCCCCGCCATTTGACCTTATTCGCTTCCAGTTCGACCACCTCACCGATCGCGTTGCAGGCCAGCGCCCAGCGTCCCTCATCGATCATCACCAGGTGGACGCTGCGCGCAGCGACATCGGCATCCAGTCGCGCAGCGCGGTCCTGCGGCAGGATAAAGCGCGCCGTGTCCACGACCCTGGCGTTGACGCCCTGGTAGGGCACGACACCGAGAAACAGCGGTGAATGCCCGGGCAGGGGGGTAAGCCCCTGGTCATTGGGCACCACGCCTTTCAGCTTGACCAGTGGTACCGCCAGCGTGATCCCGGCCACCTCAAACAGCTGCACCTGGAAGCGCGTGGTCGCCCAGGCGGGTACATGACGTTCGGCAGCGGGCGGCACTGTGACGACCGGCTGTTCCTCCGCCGGGGCTGCAACGGCCGACGGAGATGCCGCCGCCTCCTGAACCGGGGGTCGTGCCTGCAGCATTACGTCCAGGTAAGCGCCCAGCGCCAGTTGCGGGTCCAGTAACTGCGGCTTGCCGCTTGCAGTTTTCATTGCGCCACCGCCAGTGCCGGTGGCGCATCGTCCCGCTGCAGGCTGCGCAACAGGGATGCATAGGCTTCGTTGCCACGCGCGGCCGGATTATGAACCGACAGCGGCTTGCCCGCCCGGCTCGCTTCGCGAAACTGGGTATCGACCGGGATCACCCGTGGCCAGACCCGGTCACCATGCTGGTCACGCAGGGCGCGCAGCGCATCCATGGATGCCCGGGTACGACGATCAAAAAAGGTCGGTACAATGGTGTAAGGGAGTGCGCCGCCGCGCGAACGCGTAATCATCTGCAGGGTGTGCAGCATGCGGTCCAGTCCCCGCAGGGCCAGAAATTCGGTCTGCACCGGGATCAGCAACTGCTGGCAGGCTGCGAGTGCATTGACCATCAACACACCCAGCATGGGCGGACAATCCATCAGCACGTAGTCGAAATCCGCTTCCAGCTGTGTCAGTGTCTGCCGGATCACCAGGCCCATGCCGTCGCGCGCACCCAGCTGGCGATCCAGTGTGGCCATGGCGGTCGATGCCGGCAACAGCGACAGGCCCTCTACACCGGTCGCCTGTAACAGGCGGTCCGGATGCTCCACCCGGGTCTGGTTGGCGCAGGCTTCAAACAGGGTGTAGACGCTGCCTTCCGCGCTATCCGGGTCCAGGCGGAAATACGAGGTCATGGAACCCTGCGGATCCAGGTCGAGCAACAGTACCCGACAGCCCTGTTGCGCCAGCAGACCGCCCAGCGTCACCACGGTGGTGGTCTTGCCCACACCGCCTTTCTGGTTGGAGACGGTCCACACGATCACGGTGCACCCCCGTCCGCCTGTCCGCCACCCGCCGGCACCTGGGCAGCGACTCCTTCACGCGTGGTCTGCAAATGATCCAGCGGCTGGCTAACCCGCGCATCCGAACCGGACATGATCACCAGCACGACACGGCGGTTTTTAGCCCGACCCTCCGCACTGTCGTTACTGGCGACGGGACGGTATTCACCGTAGCCGATGGCCGCCATGCGTCGTGGATCCACCCCCAGTCCGGTAAACAGGTGCACGACACTGGCCGCACGCGCAGCAGACAGTTCCCAGTTGGATGCGAACTCGAAGTTGCTGATCGGGACATTATCGGTAAAGCCCTCGACATGAATCACATTGTCCAGCGGCTGTATCTTTTCCGCCAGTTTGCGCAGCACCGGCACCGACTGCTGCGACAGCCTGGCACTGCCGGAATCGAACAGGATGCTGGACTTGATCTCCACCTCGATCCAGCGTTTGTCGCGCCGTACGTCGATCAGGCCTGCATCCACCAGGTCGGCCATTGCGGCCTCTATCGAATCGGCGAGCTGCTGTGCCGCCTCGTCAGGCCCTTCGTCCGGGAGCTGGTCCTGCGCGGGCTCCGCTTGCGACTGCGCCGGCTGATCCTCCTGCTGTTCCGCCTGCGCGCTTTCACCCGACAGAGGTACCCTGAAGATTTCGAATATCTGTTGATTGCGGTCGAGGATGCTTTCCGACCGGACCGGTGAGCGCGACAGCTGACCGACCTGTATCGGTGCCAGGCTGCGCGCCGGATCGCGGAAAGCCGCCACGATGGAATCCGACAGCACGCGATACTTGCCTTCGTTAACCGAGGAAATCGAGTACATGACAACAAAGAACGCAAACAGCAGGGTAATGAAATCCGCGTAGGAGACCAGCCAGCGTTCGTGGTTCTCGTGTTCTTCGATGCGCTTCTTTCTCGCCATCAGTCTTTGCCCGTGGTAACTGTAACCGGATCGAGGCTGCATCGTGCCGACGCGGTTACTGGTAGTATCCCTGCAGTTTGGTCTCGATATTGCGCGGGTTCTCGCCTTCCGCGATCGATATCACTCCCTCGACCACCATCTCCCGGAACTGGGTCTGGCTATGCACCTGGCTCTTGAGCTTGTTGGCCATGGGCAGGAACAGCAGGTTGGCGAAACCCACCCCGTAGATGGTAGCAACAAAAGCAGTGGCGATGCCGCCACCCAGCTTGGAAGGGTCGGCCAGGTTGTTCATCACGTGGATCAGGCCCATGACCGCACCAATGATACCGATGGTCGGACTGTAGCCCCCCATGCCGTCGAACACCTTCGCGGCCTGGATATCCTGGTGTTCACGCGCGTCGATCTCCACCTCGAGTATGGAACGAATCACTTCCGGTTCGCTGCCGTCCACCAGCAACTGCAGTCCTTTGCGCGCAAACGGGTCCGGTTCTTCCTCGGCAATCGCCTCCAGGCCCAACAGTCCTTCGCGGCGTGCGATATTGCTCCAGTTGACGATTTTTTCGGCCGCTTCCTGCGGCTGCAGCTTGACCGGCACAAACACCCACACCGCGATTTTCATGGAACGCACAAAGGTGGCGATCGGGGTCTGTACCATGACCGCGCCCAGCGTACCGCCGGCCACGATCACGAATGCCGTCAACTGCACCAGGGAAGATATGTGTCCGCCTTCCAGCACATTGCCACCGAGGATGGCGACCAGTGCCAGCAGGATCCCCACCATGCTCAGCATATCCATGCTCAGCCACCCGTCGCCTTCACCAGGGAAGGACCGATATCACGCAGCGACAGAACCTGGTCGGTCAAACCGGCTTCCGCCACCGCCATGGGCATCCCGTAGATCACACTGCTGTCCTCATCCTGGCTCCACACGGTTGCACCCTGCTGTTTCAGTGTGCGCACACCTTCCCGTCCGTCCGCGCCCATACCGGTCAGTACCAGCGCCAGCGTCTTGCCGCCGTATACCGCGGCAAGCGAATTAAAAGTCACATCGGCACACGGCTTGTAGTGCAAAGCCGCGTCACCGTCGCTGACCGTCGCCTGTACCTTGCCCCCGGCCTGCCGGAAGGTCAGCTGGCGACCACCGGGCGCCAGCAGCACCGTGCCCGGCTCCAGCGTATCCCCGTCACCGGCTTCCCGGACCCGGACCGCACACTGCTGGTCGAGACGTTTGGCAAATGCCGGCGTAAAGGTGCCCGGCATGTGTTGCACCACCACCACCGGGTAAGGGAACTCCGCCGGCAGTACCGTCAGCACCTGGGCCAGCGCCACCGGACCACCGGTTGAACTGGCAATGGCAACCACCTGGAACTGCCCGCGCCCGACCTGTACAGCCGGCACCGCTGCGGAAACCGCAACCCGGCGTGGTGCAGGCGGCCGCGCCGCCAGGCTGCCTGATGGGCGTACCGCTACCGCGAGTATGCGATTACGCAGCAGCTGCCCGGCCTGTTCCCGGTCTTTGGCAATATCTTCAAAACGCTTGGGCAGGAAATCCACCGCACCGGCATCCAGCGCATCCAGCGTGGCCTGGGCGCCCTCGTGCGTCAGGGAGGAAAACATCAGCACCGGCAGCGGGTTGGCGGCCATGATATGGCGCACCGCGGTGATGCCGTCCATGACCGGCATCTCGATATCCATGGTAACGACGTCCGGCTTCAGCCTGGCCACCTGCTCGATGGCCTCCTTGCCGTTGGCAGCGCTACCGATGACTTCGAGACGGCTGTCCGCTTCCAGGATCTCGACGATACGCCGGCGAAAAAATCCTGAGTCATCGACGACCAGGACTCGTGTCTTCGTAGCCGTTCTGCTCTGCGTTCCCTGCATACGATGGCAGCCCCTATCGACCCCGGACGTACGCTTTCATCAGGCTCGGCACGTCCAGGATCAGCGCAATGCGGCCGTCCCCCGTGATCGTCGCACCGGCAAAGCCGGCCAGACCCTGCAGGAAGGCGCCCAGCGGCTTGATGACCACTTCCTCCTGGCCAACCAGTTGCTCGACCACGAAACCGACCTTCTGGCTGCCGACATGTACCACTACAACATGGCTGACGATCTCCTCGTCAGCCGGCGGCTCGCCGCCTACCAGCCACTCGCGCAGGTAGAAGAGGGGCAGCGCCTTTTCCCTGACCATGATGACCAGCTGACCGTCGATGACACTGGTGCGGCTTTCATCCAGGTCGAATATTTCACTGACACTGCCCAGTGGCAGGGCAAAGGGCTGTGCGCCGATCTTCACCATCAGGGTCGGCATGATCGCGAGGGTCAGCGGCACCCGGATCATCAGGCGACTGCCCTTGCCGAATTCCGAATCGATTTCGACGCTGCCGTTCAGCTGGCCGATACGCGTCTTGACCACGTCCATACCCACACCACGGCCGGATACGTCGGAGATCACTTCCTTGGTGGAAAAGCCGGCTGCAAAAATCAGGTTATAGCATTCCCGGTCATCCAGGCGTGCGGCGGCTTCCTCGTCCATCAGTCCTTTTTCTACGGCCTTGCGGCGCAGCACGTCGGCATCCATACCGGCACCATCGTCTTCAATGGACAACAGGATGTGGTCACCTTCCTGTTCGGCAGCCAGTATCACGGTACCGGCGCGCGGCTTGCCGGCCGCCTCGCGCACCTCCGGCTTTTCAATGCCATGATCAACCGCGTTGCGCACCAGGTGTACCAGTGGGTCGGCCAGTGCCTCAACCAGATTCTTGTCCAGGTCGGTTTCCTCACCCTGCAGTTCCAGGTTGATTTCCTTGTCCAGGCTGCGCGCCAGGTCGCGGACCACCCGCGGGAAACGACCGAACACTTTCTTGATCGGTTGCATGCGTGTCTTCATGACCGAGTTCTGCAGGTCGGCAGTCACCACGTCGAGATTGGAGATGGCCTTGGACATCTCCTCGCCGGCCTCTGACTCACGCAGGTTCGCCAGGCGGTTGCGCACCAGCACCAGCTCGCCCACCATGTTCATGATTTCGTCCAGACGACTGGTATCGACGCGCACGGTAGCTTCGGCCTTTGCGGCGGGCACAGCTGGCTTTGTTTTCTTTTCGACTGCGGGACTGGCTGCTTTCACTTCCACAGCCGGCTGCGACTTGCCGACACTGGCTGGCGACGGTGCCTTGCCGGCACCGTGCAGTTCATCCAGCAGGGCATCGAATTCTTCTTCGGTGATATCGTCGTCACCCGCAGTGCTCGCTGCTTCCGCTACGGCCGGGGCGGTCGCAGCCGCCTGCTGTGCGGCTGCAGGCGCAGCGACCGGTCCCTTGCCGGCCCCATGCAACTGGTCCAGCAGGGCATCAAATTCCTCTTCGGTGATCTCATCGCTGCCGGACACGGTAACCGCAGGCTCGCTGCCGGTCTCCGTATTCTCCTGTGCGGCCATGTCCACCATGGCTTCGAATTCCGCATCGACATCGTCGCCTGCAGGGGCCTGCTCTACCGGCACTTCCGGCTCATCCGCCGCTGTTTCACCCGTAGCCGGCACCGCCA
>DRQL01000141.1 GCA_011371465.1 Gammaproteobacteria bacterium
CATGCGGTACCATCGTTCGGTCTGATCGTCGGGAGCCACGCGCACTTCCAGCTGCACCGGCTGACCATCGATCACCTGCTGCCAGGCGGTGAGTACCCGTTCCCGTTCGGCACCATTGATACGGTAGAAACAGGGGATCGGGGCTTCCAGTTCGCGATCGCAGAAACCCCGGGTACCGGGACTCGCGTAACTGATGCGATTGGTTTCGATATCGACGGTCCATAGCATCTGGGGAATATGGCCAAGGATTTCAGAGGCCAGGTCCTGCTCGACACCGAGTTCATCGCGCTGTTCCCGGATCTGCTCGACCGCTGTACGCCAGTAGGCTTCCGTCATGACCGCCAGGTCGCGGAAGATCATTTTGATCAACGCGGATTCCAGTGCATCCCGGTCTTCGTCGGCGATTTGCGGATCACTGGCCACCAGGCGCCGCAGGTGCTCCATGAACAGCCGGTAGGCACCCAGCGACCAGACCGGCTTCACCCCCAGCTCGTAGTGCGCCCGGCCCAACTGCTCGCTGCGAACCGTGGCCTTTTCGTCGATATGCCCTTTCAGCAGGCTCAGCTTGTGCTGGAGCATGCCGCGCACCAGTTCGCCGATATTGCCGCCGGAACGCTCGTAGGCGTACATCACATCGGCGATATCGGGATTATCGAACAGGTAGTTGTAGCTGGTCTCCGCAAAACCCGCGGCACCCTGGGCGAGGATGTCCTGGTAGCGGTTGAGCAGCAGCGTGTCCTCGCCGTTCAGCTGGAGAACGTAATTGAACTCCTTACCCTGAATCGCGCTGGCAGGGGATTTCCTGCGCGTACTGCGCCGCCCTTCCTCCTTGGACCGTGCACTCTTTTTCGATGGTG
This sequence comes from Gammaproteobacteria bacterium, assembly GCA_011371465.1. Taxonomy (GTDB): domain Bacteria; phylum Pseudomonadota; class Gammaproteobacteria; order DSM-19610; family DSM-19610; genus Thiogranum. The sequence continues at coordinate 858 of DRQL01000141.1, forward strand.
TTGGCATTGCCAAATCCAGCATTGTTATAGTTGTAACAAGACGTTAGCACAAGACCCGGCATAAATACAATCCATCTGTTACCGCCCGCCAGCACCGCCCGGAACAAGTTCTTGAAAACCGGCTGATTAGGCAAAAAGATCCAGTCGCCCGCTCTCCAGGAAACTGCCGAGCGTGGTCTCCAGCACGGTTTCCGGCCCTGCTTCCGGCCCTGCTTCCGGCAGGGGATTTCCCCCGTTCCAGGTCGTGTCACCACGTTCACCGGAAGCGCGTTCCTGGCCGGCAAAAGACTGCCCGGAAACGTCCACGTCCACCAGTTCGACCCCGCTGGCGTCGAACATCTCGCGCAGGCGGGGCAAAGCGGCTTCCAGCGCATCCCGAACCACCCCGTGCGCCGCGTGGAACTGGATACTGGCCTGGTCATTCTGCACCTGGAGACGCACTTCCATCGGCCCCAGGTGCGCCGGGTTCAACTGGATCCTGGCCCCCTGCAGGTTCTGGCCGGCCAGCCACTGGATACGTTCTCCCAGCGCCTGGTCCCAGCCGGCCTGGTTGAACTGCGCACCCAGGGTCAGGGTGGGCAGGCCGTTCGGCGTGGAGGACGCGGACGGCGGCGGCGCAGCGGCTCCTGCCGCGCCCGCGACATCCGTGCGCGGCAGGGCATCCGCGCTGCCGGACACACCCGGGTTGCGCTGTTTGATGACGTCCAGCAGGTCGGTCAGCGGGGACTGCCGCTGATCGCTATCGGCTTGCGGAAGTTGTGCCAGCGCCCTGTCCAGGCCGGTATGTTTCAGTTGGAAAGGTGATTCCTCCGGCGGCGCCCGGTCGCCCGTGGCGTTGGCAGCTGCCCGGTCATCGGGCGTGACCAACGGTGCCCGCGGGTGCTGCCCTGTGCCGGTGCTTCCCTCTCTCAGGATCCTGCCATCCACAGCGGCCAGTACAGCCGTTTGCGAACCGGCAACGCTGCCGTTATCCGGTATGGCCGTCAGCACCTGCTGCAACACCAGGGCCATCTCGCTGGCCGGATTGGTCTCGCCATCAGCCTGCAACTGTTCCAGCCGGTCCGTCATCCGCTCCACCAGCGATCCGGTATCGATACCGGCCTGTTCCGCACTGTCCAGTACCTGCTCCAGCAACGGCAACAGCTTGCCTCCCTGCGGCAAGGATTGCAGTTGCAGGGCCAGCTCGTCCGCAGCGGCGAAATCTTCCGCAGCGTCGGCCGGACGGGACGGCAGCGCGGCTTGCGCTTCATCGAGCAACGGGGCAAACCCGCCGGAAAGCGCCTCATCCTCTTGATTTAGCGGTGCTTTATTTTCAACCCCGGCGGTGTTTCCGGTACTGTCCGGGGTTAGCTGTAGTGCTGTCAGGGTGGCATTCATCCCGTTGCTCCTGCATCCATCCAAGTGACCTGCAGGTTAACGGAGCAAGGCCTGTGCCAATCTCCTATTTCCTGTGCGTGTGCAGCGTGCGCTCATCCTGTTCCTGCTGCTCGCGGCGCTCCTGCTGGCGGTGTTCCTCGCGGCGATAGCGGTGTACCACCTTGTCGATGGCCTGACTGTGTGAACGGGTCTCCAGCCACTGGCGGCGGGTCTGTTCATGCTGGCTGCAGCACTGCTCGATGAGGTTTTCCTGCTGGCGGATGGCTTCACCGAGACGATTGAGGAAAATACGGTAGTCGCGTACACGAGCGGCACCCAGCCCGCTGCCGCCGGACTGTTCGAAATCCCTGGCATACTGCTCCCGGTAGGCGCGCAGTTCTTCCAGCCGGGCGCGCTGGGCGTCCAGGTTCTGCTGACTCTGTCCGAGTTCCTGCACCGCGTTCTGTTCACGGTTTTGCGCGACCCGTTGTACCGGCTGCATGCGTTTGGAACGTGTCATTTGCTATCCATCTCCCGGGACCGTAGCCCTGTTCGCTTGCCAAACATCCATCGCGCCGAAGGGCGGCGCTCCTACGCCGGTGTTTCCAGCTCTGCACCCAATGCGATGGCAAGACCGGCCAGGCTGTCGTTCCAGCTGACCCGTTCGTGCATGTGCTGCTGCAGGAACTGGCTCATTTGCGGGTACATGCGGATGGCCTCGTCGACCCGGGCATCGCTGCCCGACTGGTACGCACCCACGTTGATCAGGTCACGGTTCTGGCGGTAACTCGAATACACCTGCCGGAAACGCCGCACAGCCTGTTCGTGCTCGGGCGCCACGATGTTCACCATGACCCGGCTGATGGACGCTTCGATATCGATGGCCGGGTAATGCCCCGCTTCCGCCAGTTCGCGCGACAGCACGACATGACCATCCAGGATGGCGCGTGCCGCATCGGCAATCGGATCGTTCTGGTCGTCACCTTCCACCAGCACGGTGTAAAACGCCGTGATCGAACCGCCCCTGTCACCGGTACCCGCCCGCTCGACCAGTTGCGGCAGGCGCGCAAACACCGACGGCGGGTAACCCTTGGTGGCCGGTGGTTCACCGATGGCCAGCGCGACTTCGCGCTGCGCCTGCGCAAACCGTGTCAACGAGTCCATCAACAGCAGGACCTGTTTACCCTGGTCGCGGAAGTGCTCGGCCACACTGGTGGCCAGCATGGCCCCGTGCATGCGCATTACCGGCGAGTTGTCAGCCGGTGTAGCGACCACCACGGCACGTGTCAGTCCTTCCTCACCCAGGATATTCTGTACGAATTCCTTGACCTCCCGGCCACGTTCACCAATCAGCCCGACCACGATGACATCGGCATCGGTATAGCGCGTCATCATGCCCAGCAACACACTCTTGCCCACGCCACTGCCCGCGAACAGGCCCATGCGCTGGCCGCGGCCGACGCTCAACAGGGCGTTGATGGCGGCGACACCGACATCCAGCGGCTCACTGATCGGCGGCCGCGAGAGCGGATTGATGGCACTCCCGGTCAACGGTACATGCCGATCCGCCTGGATCGGGCCCTTGTCGTCCAGCGGGTTCCCGGCGCCATCGAGCACCCGCCCAAGCAGGTGATCACCGACCGGAACCTCGCAGCCGCTGTCGACCGGCACCACCCGCGCATCGGGCCCCAGGCCCTGCAGGTCTCCAATCGGCATCAGGTACAGTTTATCGTCGTGGAAACCGACCACTTCGGCTTCGATCGGTCGGCCCAGGCGGGATTCGATCAGGCAGCGGCCGCCGATAGCAGCCTGGCAACCCACGGCCTCCAGGGTCAGTCCCACCATACGTGTCAGCTTGCCGGCCACCACCAGTGGCCGCGGTTGTACAGCGCGCTGAAGATACGGGTCCAGCCGCTGTTTCAGGCGTTCATTACGGGCAGCCGCCAGCATCAGCTTTTCTGCCTGTCAGTCTGACGCTGACCGCCCAGCACCCCGGCAATTACCGAGTTCAGGCGGGTTTCGATGGTGGCATCGATCTGTGCAGTGCTGGTCACCACCCGGCAGCCGCCGCGATCGAGCACCGGGTCTTCCACCACCCGGATAGCCTGCTCGCCTTCCTGCAGGGACAGCGCCTCGCACACGAGTATGGCATCCTCCGGGTTCAGCACCAGCTGCACGTCCCGTGCTGCGACCGGCAGTGCTGCAAGGGCTTCGCGCACCACACCGATCACCTGCCCGGGATCGGTTTTCAGTTCCCGCCGCACCAGCTGGCGCGCCACCAGCATGGCCAGTTGCGCCAGTTGCTGTTCCACGCTGTCATCCAGCTGCTCGAGCGGCTTCGCCAGCGTCTGCACGATCTGTTCAAGAACGCGCGCCTGGCCCAGCATTTCATCCCGGCCCTGGTCACGCCCTTCCTGCAGACCCTGCCGGAATCCTTCCTGCCGGGCCTGCTCCTCGATTTCTTCCAGCTGGCGCGCCGTGACCGGGCGCTTGTGACTGCCCTGACCCGACTGCACTTCCGGCACGTTCCAGGCCTGGCAGTCCGACAACTCTTCGCTGCGTATGACCCTAGACAAACTGTTCCGACCCCTTGCCGCCCAGCACCAGCTCACCGGACTCGGACATGCGCCGGGCAATGGCGAGTATTTCCTTCTGCGCGCCCTCGACTTCGCTGAGACGCACCGGACCCTTGTTCTCCAGGTCATCGCGCATCATCTCCGCCGCGCGTTTACTCATGTTGCTGAAGATTTTTTCCTTCATGCCTTCCTCGGCGCCCTTGAGCGCCAGGATCAGGGTCTCGGAGGACACTTCGCGCAACAGGGCCTGGATGCCGCGGTCATCGACGTCGATCAGGTTGTCGAACACAAACATGAGGTCCTGGATCTGCTGACCGAGTTCGGCATCTGCGTCCTTGATGGCCTCCATGATTTCGCCTTCGATGGAACTGTCCACGAAGTTGAGGATATCC
>DRQL01000142.1 GCA_011371465.1 Gammaproteobacteria bacterium
CACGAGAACCTGGTCAGGGCCATGTTTACAGGAAAGAAAAACGCCGGGAGTACGGCCCCCGGGGAATGACATCGAAGGTCAGACGCGACTGTTTGTTAATCATCGAACCAGGGAGGACAGAATGGTATATTCTGACGTGAAAACCCGGCTGTATCTCGTTTCAACAGGCATACTGTTCCTGCAGTTGATATGGCCGTCTGTCTTGGAGGCGATGCCTGTCTTTGCGCGCAAGTACAACATGAGTTGTGCTGCCTGCCACGCCGCTTACCCCCGGCTCAACCAGTTTGGTGAATACTTCCGCGATAACAACATGCGCTTGCCAAACTGGCGGGACGACACGGTGGAAACCGGCGATGATCGCCTGGTACTGCCTTCCTCGGCCCCCTTTGCCATACGGGCACAGGCCTATGCCCAGGCCAGGAGGGGGAAGTCGATCGACCCGGTAAGCGGGGATACCGAGCAGGCCAGCAGTGATTTCCAGTCGCCCTACCTCGTGAAGTTGTTATCGAGCGCACCGCTCAGCGAACACATCACCTACTATTTCTACGGCATATTCGCGGAAAAAGGCAGTAACGGTGAAACGGTCATCGAAGACGCCTGGTTCAGGTACGACGACCTGTTCGGCACCGGCGTCGGTATGATGCTGGGCCAGTTCCAGATATCCGACCTGATGTTTGCGCGCGAAACGCGCATGCCGTTCCAGGACTACATGGTCTACCGGATGGCGGGCATCACCTATGACCGCGGCCTGTTGTTCGATCGCAGTCTCGGCGCCTTTGACGTCGGGATCGGTGTGGTGAACGGCAATGGCATTGAAGAGAACTTCAATATCAACAGCCCGGGATACCGGCGCCCGGACAAGATGTTTGACAACAACAGTGACAAGAGCTTTTTCGGTCGTATCGGCGCAGATGCCGGACCCGCTACCATCGGCCTGTTCGGACTCCTGGGAGAGCAGGCCAATGCCACCGGTCCCGCCGGCCTGGACAGTGGTAACCGTGATACGGACAAGCGGATCGTGGGCGTGGATATCTCCGGTGACGTACAGGGAAAGACCTACTGGTACGGACAGTTTCTGTGGAACTCCTGGGACGGCTTCCTGGACAGGAACAGGGACTATAACTGGTGGGGCGGTTTCCTGGGCGTCGATTATGTCGCCAGCGATTACTGGACATTTTCAGGCCTGTACAATTACGCGGATGCGGATGACCTGAGCAATACCGACACGGTGTACGAAGGGATCGATATCAACAGCCTGTCACTGACGGCTTCGTACTTTTTTATGCGTAATGTCAAAGGTATTGCCGAGGTCAATATTGACTTCCTGGGCAAGGATTCGCAGAAGGGAACCTATTACACGGGACATTTGAACAAGGAGGACTACATCCTGTTCGGGTTTGATGCGGCATTCTAGTGCGCAACGCGGGCATTCTGCCCGCTGCGGATCAGGCGTACGCGCTCACCGACGGCAAAGCGTTCATTGGGGGACAGCGCCTGTACGAGGGCAACGGTCCGGCCGTTGTCCAGCCTGACGGTGATTTCCACGCCGCTGGTCCGGGTTACCCCTTCTTCAATAGCGGCCCCTGCCAGTCCACCGGCTACCGCGCCAATGACCGCCATTACATGGCTGGTGGTGTCGTGACCGATGCTGCTGCCGGCAATGCCGCCGATCAGCGCGCCCGCGCCTTTGCCTACCGGTGTTTTGGTGCCTTCGATATTGACCGGGCGCAGTTGCTCGATTACGCCGTATTCCACCTGCTGTACGGTGCGGGCTTCGGAGCGGCTGTAGGTGTCGCCGGACAGGCTGGATGCGCAACCGGCAAGACCCGTTGCGACCGTCAGAATCAACAGAAAGAAACTGAATTTCATCGGGATTGCCTCATGGATTTCACCTTTGCGTTCAGGGAACTCCTGAATAATTCGTCATACCGGCGAAAGCCGGTATCCATGCCACTGAAACCACTGGATTCCGGCATACGCCAGAATAACGAATTAATCAGAGGCTCCCTGCTCAGTTGACTGCGACTTCAGAGATAAGTTCTCACCGTCACATTGCTGACAGTGTATGCGAAATAATAATCCGTGGAAACCGGTGCCGGAGCCCTGGGCAGCGATGATCCAGAGGCTTCCTGACATCCAGGTCAGTCCAGCATGGCCTTCGCCAGCGGACGGTACTGCAGGCTGTAGAACATTTCCAGGTAGCGTCGCAGTTCGTCGCGTTCCAGGTCGGTTACGTAGTGCCAGAACCCGTACACGCGCGACAGCATCATAAGCCGCTCGGCATAGCCCTTCCAGGTGTAACGGGCGTTGACCCGTGCCAGCGCTCCGGCCGAGATGCGCTGCCATTCTGCAGGGTTTTCCCGGCAGCGCGCAAAGAAGTCTGCCATTCGTTGCGCGGCGCGGGCGCCCTGGCTGGGATTGATGTGAAAGCCGGAAACCGTATCCTCGATGATTTCCAGCGGTCCGCCAAAACGGGTAGCGAAGGTTGGCAGCCCGGTGCTCATGGCCTCGATGACCGTCAGGCCGAAAGCCTCGAACAGTGCCGGTTGCACGAAGGCGCCACCCGAGTCTGCAATAAACCGGTACAGCTCTCCGGCAAAGGTCTTGTCGAGGTACACGCCGAGCCAGCGTACCTGGCCGTCCAGCTTGTGTTCGTCCATCAGCCGGTGCATGTGCCGGATCTGTTCGTGTTCTTCCTCGTTACTCGATAAGGCCGGGTCCAGGTGACCGGCTACCACTACCAGGTTCACTTCGTCCCGCAGTGCCTGGCAGTTTGCATA
>DRQL01000143.1 GCA_011371465.1 Gammaproteobacteria bacterium
CCCCCGCCGGCACCGCCAACCCCATGCTGCAGAAACTGCTGGCGGCACCACTGAAATCGGGCTTGCCGCAGGTACAGGCCACCTCGGTACGACTCTACAACGGCAACAAACAATTGCTCATGCAGGCGGGAGACAGTGAGAGCGGCGACAACAGCGCGCTCAAGAATGCCGGCCCCGGACAGACTGCCGCCGCTTTCTGGCTATCGGACAGGGGCAGCCGCTACTCGGTGGTGCGCCCGCTGGGAAACCAGACCGGGCGGGGCTACCTGGAGATCAGTTTTGACCCGGTTTTCAGCCTGCAGCACGTGGCCGAACTGACCCACCTGCCGCTACGCATCGAGACCCTGTTCGGTGATACCCGTTTTGAATCCGAACCGTGGCCGGCACAGTCCGGCAACCTGCAGGAAATCCGGTACCGGGTGCTGGACCGGAATCATGTCCCGGTCGCGAAACTGACCGCGCTGGATGATTTCTCCTCGCTGTACGACGCTACCCGACAGACCCGCAACACCATCACCGCGGCCTTTGTCGCACTGATCGGTGCGGTTTTGCTGATCGCCATCCTGCTCCTCAACCGTTTCCTGTTTCGGCCGGTGCAAACCATGACCAGTGACATGGACCGCGTTGCCAGCGGGGCAGAAGCCGATGCCCGGCTGGGCGACCGCGCACTGAAAGAGTTCCACGCCCTGGCCAATGCCTTCAACCGCATGAACCAGCAGGTCCAGGACATCATCGAACGCGAACGACAGGCGTCGGAAGACATCAAGGGCAAGGTCGAACTGATCCAGGACGTGGTGGCCATGGCCGCCGAGGGCGACCTGACCGGCGAAATCATGGTGTACCGCGACCAGGACATCATTTCCGAGCTGGCCACCGGCATCCAGCAAATGCTGAACAGCCTCAACTCGCTGGTAGCCCGCATCCAGCAGTCCGGTGTGCAGGTCACGTCATCGGCCACCGAAATCGCCGCGACCGCCAAACAGCAGGAAGCCACCGTCACCGAACAGGCGGCCACCACCAACCAGATCAAGGCCACCGTGACAGAAATCACCGCCACCTCAAAAGAACTGCTCAACACCATGAACGAGGTGACCGAGGTGGCCTGGAAAACCTCCGAAGGCGCCAACGCCGGCCGCTCCTCCCTGCAGAGCATGGAAAAGACCATGCACCAGATGATGGAAGCCACGGATTCGATCGGCTCCAAACTGGCGGTGCTGAGCGAGAAAGCCGGCAACATCAACACCGTGGTCACCACCATCAACCGCGTCGCCGACCAGACCAACCTGCTGTCACTGAACGCGGCCATCGAAGCCGAGAAGGCCGGCGAATACGGCGTCGGTTTTGCCGTCGTCGCCACGGAAATCCGCCGTCTTGCCGACCAGACCGCGGTCGCCACCTGGGACATCGAACAGATGGTGAAAGAAATGCAGTCCGCGGTATCGGCCGGCGTGATGGGTATGGAGAAATTCTCGGAAGAAGTCCGCCACGGCGTCGACGATGTACGCCAGGTCGGCTCCCAGCTGGCGCACATCATCGAGCAGGTGGATACACTGATCCCGCGCTTTGAAGAGGTCAATGAAGGCATGAACTCACAGGCCCAGGGCGGCAACCAGATCCGCGACGCCATCGTTCAGCTCAGCGAATCCGCACAACAGACGGCGGACTCGCTGCGCCAGTCCAACGGCGCCATCATGCAACTGAACGAAGCGGCCAACCGGCTCCAGGAAGGCGCCTCACACTTCCGGGTCAGCTCCTGAGGCGAAAACCGTGTTGATGCTGCTGTTTCAACTGGGGACCAGCCGCTACGCCATCCCGGTAGTGGAAGTGGTGGAAGTAACGCCGTACGTGGAACTGGAAACCATCCCGCTGGCGCCTGTCTGCGTGTGCGGCCTGTTCAACTATCGCGGTCAGCACGTGCCGGTCATCGACCTGTGCCGGCTGATCAACGACACCCCCTGCCGCAATTCCTTTACCAGCCGCATCATCCTGGTGAACTACCCGCTGGCGGACGGCAGCCGGCGCGTGCTCGGCCTGCTCGCCGAGCGCGTTACCGAAACCGTCGACATCGACCCTGAGCACTTCACCAGCACCGGCCTGAACATGGAGGGTACACCCTGCCCTGGCCAGGCGGCCCGCTGCGAAACCGGACTGGTGCAGCACATCACCACCACTGAACTGCTCCCCGAGGCCATCCAGTCACAACTGTTCCCGGCCGAGGCTGGCTAGATGTCACTGCCGGCCATTGAATCCCTGCTGAAACAGAAGATGGGCCTGCACAGTTCGACCGTGGGCTCCGGTACCATCAGCCAGGCCGTGGAACAGCGTATGCGCGACTGCGGCATCACCGATATCAATGATTACCGCAACATCATCAGCCAGTCCGAAACCGAGTTGAACGAACTCATCGACACGGTGGTAATCCCCGAAACCTGGTTCTACCGCGACCGCAACCCGTTTTCCGCCTTCAGTGACTGGGTGCGGCACAACTGGCAGGCCGGTGCCGCGCACACGCCGCTGCGCATTCTGAGCGTGCCCTGCTCCACCGGCGAGGAACCCTATACCCTGGCCATGTGCCTGGCCGACTGTGGATTGACCGCCGCCGATGCGCACATCGACGCAATCGATATCAGCAACACCAATATCGAACGGGCCCGCCAGGCCCGTTACGGGAATAACTCTTTCCGCGGCGGCGATCTGCGTTTCCGCGACCGCTACTTCGAGCCGGTTGATGCGCGGTTCCAGCTGAAGGACACGATCCGCCAGCGCGTACACTTTGAGCAGTCCAACCTGCTGGAGCAGGGCTTCAGCGCGGGCCGGGCACCCTACCACGTGATCTTCTGCCGCAACCTGCTGATCTATTTTGACCGCCCCACCCAGCACCAGGCCATCGACCGGCTGGAACAGTTGCTGACCGGCGACGGCATCCTGTTCCTGGGTCACTCGGAGACCAGCCTGTTGCTGGAGCGACCCTTCGCGGCGCTGGAATTCCCACGCTGCTTCGGCTTTCGCCGCGCGGAGAAAAAAAACCGCGCAGATCACACTCCGGCACCACGCAGCAAACCGAAAACGCCGGTGGCGCGCAAACGCGACAGGCCTCCCGCGGCAACCCCGCTGCCCTTTGCTGAAGTCGAAACCGGGGAGGAACTGCAAACGGTTGACACCGAAGCCGGGCAGAACGATGTACTGTTACAGAAAGCCTTTCGGCTGGCCGACCAGGGACACCTCGACGAAGCCGCCCGTCATTGCGAGACCCTGCTGCAACGACACGCGCTACAGGCCGATACGCATTACCTGCTGGGCCTGATCCGCGAAGCAGCCGGCAATACCGCCGAGGCGGAACGCATGTTCCGCAGGACCGTGTACCTGGACCCCACGCACTACGAAGCACTTGCGCACCTCAGCGTGATCTGCCGGCGACAGGGTGACACCGGCGACGCCCGGCGTTTCCACGAGCGGGCGGCGCGGGCCCAGCGCCATAACCGGGGTACAGGCTGATGACGGACAACCGCCGTGAGGATGCCGTAACCCTGGACGATTGCTGGAACCGCATCGGGGTCTGGAGCACGGAAAAAGCCAGCTGCCCGGAACTGCAGCGTTTTGTCCACTGCCGTAATTGCGAACGCTACTCGGCAGCCGGCCGAAAGATGCTGGAACGCCCGGTACCGGGCACCTACCGCCGGGAATGGACACGGCGCTTTACCGATACCCGTGGCACGGACCGGGACGCAAGCCGATCGGTACTGCTGTTCCGCCTGGGCGATGAATGGCTGGCCATGGACAGCCTGTTCGTCAACGAAATCACGCCCATGCGCACCATCCACAGCCTGCCACACAAAACCAGCACCGTGATCAAGGGACTGGTCAACATTCGCGGCGAACTGAAAATCTGTATTTCCATCGGCGCCATCCTGCAACTGGACAAGGCGCGCGAGTCCTACGTGACCGATCACGAAATCCTGGAGCGCATGATCTTTATCGAAAAGGAAGGTCAGAGTTTCGTGTTCCCCGTCAGCGAAGTGCACGGTATTTTCCACTACACCGACGGCAGCCTGCAGACCTTGCCGGCCACCGTCGCCAAATCCCGGCAGACCTATACCAGCGGGATCCTGTGCTGGAATGAACGGCACGTCGGGGTACTCGACCACGAATTACTGTTCTACGCCCTGTCCCGGAGCCTGCAGTGAGCGACGACCTGGGCGATTTCTCGATGCTGGAACTGTTTCGCCTGGAGGTGGACAACCAGGCGGCCATCCTCAGTGACGGCCTGCTGGCACTGGAACAGGATGCGCAGTCGGCGCAACACCTGGAGGCACTGATGCGCGCGGCGCACTCGATCAAGGGCGCCGCGCGCATGGTCGATCTCGATGCCGGCGTCCAGCTCGCGCACGCCATGGAGGATTGTTTCGTGGCCGCGCAGCAGGGTGAACTGCAACTGGCACCCCACCAGATCGATCTGCTGCTGAAGGGTGTAGACCAGTTGATTGCCATCTCTACCGAACAGGCCGATGCGGAAGCACTGTCGACCCTTACGCAACAGATCGAAACCATCGAACAACTGGAACCTGCGGCGGAAATGACCACAGCACCGGCAACGGCAGACAGCGGAGCCGGTGTGGAAGCACCACCGCAACCCCCGGCTGACGACCCGGTCGACCCCGACGTGCCGGTGGATGCCGCAACGCAAGACAGCGAAGCGGTCGATGCAGGCCCCGGACCCGCTGCGGCCACCCGCAGCACACCGGCCAACGAAGCCGGCGTGCGGGTATCCTCCGAAAGCCTCAACCGACTGGTCGGCCTGGCCGGCGAGGTACAGGTTGAATCGCGCTGGCTGCACCCGTTTTCCGAAGCACTGCTGCAGATCAAGCACCGCCAGGCCGAACTCATCGGACTGCTCGACCGCCTGAACGAAAACCTTCATTCCGGCGGCAGCATCGAGTACAGCCGCACGCTCGCCAGCGAAATCCAGACCAAGGCCAACCGCTGCCGTCACCAGCTGACCGACCGGCTGGTGGAACTGGACAGCTATGACCGGCGCATGCACAGCCTGGGCAACCGCCTGCACCAGGAAGTCATCACCAGCCGCATGCGGCCGTTCTCCGATGTGACGCGCGGCTTCCCGCGCATGATCCGGGATGTCGCCCGGCAGCTGGGCAAACAGGTGGACTTCAGGATCGAAGGCCTGTCCACGCAGGTGGACCGCGATATCCTGGACTGCATCGAAGCGCCCCTGAACCACCTGTTACGCAATGCACTGGATCACGGCATCGAGACGGTCGAGGAACGCCGCCAGGCCGGCAAACCCGAACAGGCAAGCCTGCGTCTGAGCGCCATGCACAGCGCCGGCATGCTGTGCATCCAGGTAGAAGACGACGGTCGCGGCATCGACCTGGAAAAACTGCGTAGCAGTATCGTCAGCAAGGGCATGGTCAACGAAAACATGGCCGCCGAGCTGAACGAAACCGAGCTGCTCGAATTCCTGTTCCTGCCCGGCTTTTCGACCCGTGACGAGGTCACCGAGATATCCGGCCGCGGCGTCGGTCTGGATGTAGTCCACAGCACGGTGCAGCAAATGCGTGGCGTGGTACGTGCCACCAGCAGCAAAGGTGCAGGCACCCGTTTTCACCTGCAACTGCCACTGACCCTGTCGGTCATCCGCGCGCTGCTGGTGGAAATCTGCGGCGAACCCTATGCCATTCCGCTGGCACGCATCGACCGCACGCTGCGACTCGATACCAGCCAGGTCGAATCCCTGGAAGGCCGCCAGTACTTCACGCTCGGCAGCCAGCACGTGGGGCTGGTATTCGCCAGCCAGGTACTGGGTTGCAACGGCAGTGCCGAGCGCGGCGATTTCCTGCCCGTGGTCGTGCTGGGTGAACGCCTGCACCTGTCGGGACTGGTGGTCGACCGTTTCCTCGGTGAACGCAACCTGGTGGTGCATACCATCGATCCGCGCATGGGAAAAATCCAGGACATCAGCGCCGCCAGCCTGCTGGAAAACGGCGACCCCTGTCTGATCATCGACGTGGACGACATGCTGCGCTCCATCGACATCCTTATTGCCGGTGGACGCCTGAACCGCATACAGGACAAGCAGGATGGCCCCGACGTACACAGCAAACGCATCCTGGTGGTCGATGATTCGATCACGGTGCGCGAAGTCGAGCGCAACATGCTGGTATCGCGTGGTTATCACGTCGACGTCGCGGTCGATGGCATGGACGGCTGGAACGCCGTGCGCACGGAAGACTATGACCTGGTCATCAGCGACATCGACATGCCGCGCATGAACGGTTTTGAATTCGTCCGCCTGATGCGCCAGGACGAGCGCCTGGGCAAGACCCCGGTCATGATCGTGTCCTACAAGGACCGCGAGGAAGACCGGCAGCGCGGGCTGGAAGCCGGCGCAGACTATTACCTGACCAAGGGCAGCTTTCACGATGAAACCCTCATCGACGCCGTCCTCGATCTGATCGGTGCAGCGGAGTAGACCGGTTTATGTTGAAAATTGCAGTCGTGAACGACTCCCTGATGGCCGCGGAAAGTCTCAGGCGGGTGATCGAAAGCGTGGCGGAATACAAGCTGGTATGGACCGCCGGCAACGGGGTCGAAGCCGTACAACGCTGCAGTGAACACTGCCCGGATATCATTCTGATGGACCTGATCATGCCGGAAATGGACGGTATCGAGGCCACGCGTCGCATCAGTGCGGACTTCGACTGCGCCATCCTGGTCGTTACCTCGACGGTCAACGGACACGCCGGCAAGGTCTTTGAAGCCATGGGCGCCGGCGCCCTGGACGCGGTCAACACCCCTGTGCTCGGCGCGTCCGGCCTGGGCGAAGGCCATGATGTCCTGGTGCACAAGATCGACACCATCGCCATGCTGTTGCACAGCAAACCGTACCGGGGGAAACGCCCGGCTGCAGCGCTGCGACCGCTGTCGGACGAAGCGGGTGTGCCGCTGATCGCCATCGGCGCATCCACGGGGGGACCCTCCGCACTGCGCGAAGTACTGCAGGCGTTGCCTCCCGAACCCGGCGTCGCGATTGCCATCGTGCAGCACGTGGACGAGCAGTTTTCCGCCGGTTTTACCGCCTGGCTCAACGAACACGCCCCGTTACCGGTCCGTCAGGCAAAGCCCGGCGACCGCTTTGCAGCCGGTGTCGCACTGGTGTGCGGACGCGAAGACCACCTGGTCCTGACCGCCGACGGCAGCCTGGACTACACCCAGGAACCCCGTCAGCTGGCGTATCGCCCCTCGGTCGACGTTTTTTTTCACAGTCTTGCGGAACACCAATCAAATCAAACGGTTGGCGTATTACTCACCGGCATGGGCAAAGACGGTGCCGCGGGCCTCAGGGCGCTGCGTGAGCGCGGCTGGATAACCCTTACTCAAGATCAGGAAACATGTGCCGTTTACGGTATGCCAAAAGCCGCAAAAGAGCTTGATGCAGCAAGAGAAATTCTGCCACTCGGCAAGATCGGGCCACGCCTGGCCGAGTGGGCGGAACAGGCCTCCGGCAGAGGCAGGGAAAAAACAGTAACGGGATGACAAGGGATACAGACATTCAAGGGGAAGCACCGGAAAGCGACGAAGGCCGCTGGCTGGTCGTGCTGCTGGTCGATGACCAGGCCATGGTCGCCGAGGGCATTCGTCGCATGCTCGCCGACGAGCCGGATATCGAGTTTCACTACTGCGCCGACCCGAAACAGGCCGTCAAGCAGGCAGTCGCTGTCAGGGCGACCGTTATCCTGCAGGACCTGGTGATGCCCGAAGTGGACGGCATGACCCTGGTCCGCTTCTACCGCAACAACCCGACTACGCGTGATATACCGGTGATTGTCCTGTCCAGCAAGGATGACCCGGTCATCAAGAGTGACGCCTTCGCCAACGGCGCCACTGACTACCTGGTCAAGCTGCCCGAAAAAATCGAGCTGCTGGCCCGGATCCGTGCCCACGCCAAGAGCTACCTGGCGCAGAAGGAACGCGATGACGCCTTCAAGGCAATGGAAAAAATGCAGGGCCAGCTGTCCGCGATCAATAACGAGCTCGCCCACAGCAACCGTGAACTGAAACGCCTGTCGTCCATGGACGGTCTGACCGGTCTGGCCAACCGCCGGCAGTTCGATGAAACCCTGGAGCACGAATGGCAAAGAGCGATCCGCACCGAGCTGCCCTTGTCACTGCTGTTTGCCGACATCGATTACTTCAAACGCTACAACGACAGCTACGGCCACCAGGCCGGGGATGACTGCCTCAAAAAGGTCGCCGCCAGCCTGCAGGAAACCGTACACCGGCCCGCGGACCTGGTCAGCCGTTACGGCGGTGAGGAATTCGTCATGATCCTCCCGGACACCACCAGCGACGGCGCGCTGGCAGTGGCGGAAAAAGTGCTGGGCAATATCGCCGGCCTGAACATTCCGCACAAGAATTCGGACTCCGCCGACCGCGTCACGCTCAGTATCGGCGTCGCCACCCTGCACCCGGAGGAAGGTGCCGACTGCAACGAGTTGATCGAGGCGGCCGACAAGATGCTGTACCGGGCCAAGGACAACGGCCGCAACTGTATTGAAGTCGCGCGGCCCGTGGCGCGGCTGCAGAGCGTGCTGCGCTAGCCCGCCTTCCCCTTCCCCTGCACCACGCGAAACATTCCGTGTATCATTGGGCGCCTGGACAATCAGGAGCCTGACATGACCTTTGTAGTGGGTGAAAATTGCATCAAATGCAAATATACGGATTGTGTCGAAGTCTGCCCCGTGGACTGTTTCCACGAGGGCCCCAATTTTCTGGTGATCGACCCCGAAGAGTGTATTGACTGCACGCTGTGCGAGCCGGAATGCCCGGCGGAAGCAATTTTCCCGGAAGACGACCTTCCCGCCGGCCAGGAGGAGTTCCTGGCCCTCAACGAAGAACTGGCGCAGAACTGGCCGGTGATCACCCAGCAGAAGGACGCCCCCCCGGATGCCGATGAGTGGAATGGCAAAGCGGGCAAACTCGATCTCCTGGAGCGTTAATGCCGGCCGCGCCGGCGCCGCATCCATGCTCCTGACCCCGATGGAGTACTGACCCCTGCTGACCCTGGTCCCCTACAGCCAGGATCCGCTCGCGGTGGCGGCGCAACAGATCCTCGACCATTACCGGGCCGCGCTGCCCGACCTGGGTGACTGCCAGGTGCTGATCGCCTGCGAAGCGGGCATTGCAGCACTGCGCGCGGAACTGCTCAGGCAGGCCGCGCAACGCGGCTATCCGGCCCTGCTGGGCCCTTCCATCGAACCGCTGGATCGCTGGCTGTCACGCCAGGGTCCGCTCTCAGCCACTGTCCTCAACCAGCCCGCGCGCGAACTGGTACTGGCTGATGCCCTGCGCAATGCGGCCAGTCTCTACACGGCAACCGATCCCTGGCAACTGGCCGGCCAGTTGCTGACCCTGTTCGACGAACTGACCCGCCATGCCGTTGACATCCCGGCAGACTTCGAGCCGTTCCATGCCCGCCTGAAAGACGGCTACGCGACGCCGGCACCCTCGCCGTCGCTGCAACAGGAAGCCAGCATGCTGCATACCCTGTGGCACGCCTGGCGCCGGCAACTGGCGGACGAGCACCTGCTGGACCCGGCCACGGCCAGGCACCAGCAGCTCGCCCATCACCTGCAGCATCCCGGCAAACAGGAACTGTGGCTGATCGGTCATACCGACTTCACCCCGGCCGAGCGGCACTGGCTGCGCACCCTGCTCGAGTCCGGTCGCGCCCACCTGCTGCTGCACGGTGAAGCCCGGCACAGAGGCTTTCACCCGGACCGGCCACTCACGGAATTGCTGGAGCAACTGGGCATCGAAGCGCCCCCGCACAGGGAAGATACCCGCAGCGATCTCGATCACCTGATCGACGCACTGTTCGACACCGGTCCGGACCATCTGCAACAGCGCGCGCAGGACTTCGCCAGACAGCATCCACAGGATGCCGCCAGCCAGGGACTGAAGACGTTCCGCGCCAGTGACCCGGAACAGGAAGCCCAGGCCGTGGCTCTGCAGGTCCGGCGCTGGCTGCTCGACGATATCCACCCCATCGCGATCGTCACCGAAGACCGGCGCCTGGCGCGCCGGGTACGCGCCATCCTGGAGTCATCAAACATCGAACTCGACGACCGCGGCGGCTGGGCATTGTCCACCACCAGCGCAGCGGCCACCCTGGAACGCTGGCTGGAGACCGTCGAAGAAGACTTTGCCTGCGGACCGCTGCTCGATGTGCTGAAATCTCCGTTCGTCTGCTTCGGCGAACGGGATGCGCACCTGGCGCAGGTACGGCGCCTCGAGCAGGATATTATCCTGCACGAAAACATCGCCCGTGGCATGGCACGCTACCGGCATCACCTGGACCGGCGCAGCGAACGCCTGCCCGACTGGTCGGAGCGCATGCGGCTGGCCGTGCACCGCATGCTGAACCTCGTCGACCACGCCGCCAGCCCGTTGCTGCCCCTGCTGGAGGGCGCACGCCCGGCCGGCGCATACCTCGCCGCGCTGCAGGAAAGCCTGCAGGAAATCGGTGCAGCGGACTGTTTTGCCGACGACCGCGCGGGACAGCGGCTGCTGGACGTGCTGGAGGCGCTGCAACAGGCGGCTACGCACTCCGATGTGACGCTGCAATGGTCGGAATTCCGCAACTGGCTGGGACGCAACCTGGAACACGCCAGCTTCCAGCCGGCACCCTGCGCCAGCCCGGTACGCCTGCTGACACTGGAACAAAGCCGCCTGCAACGCTTTGCCGCAACCATCGTTGCCGGCTGCAGCCAGGAGCATCTGCCGGGGTCCCCGCCGGGCCTGGCGTTCTTCAACCAGCGTGTGCGTTCCGCCCTGGGGCTGCCGACCTGGTCGCAGCAGCTTGCCCTGAAGCTGCATCATTTCTGCCGCGTACTGCACAGCGCGGAGCGGGTACTGCTGACCAGCCACCGGGAACGCGACGGCGAACCCGTCAACGCCAGCCCCTGGCTGGAACTGCTGGAAGTGTTCCATCAAAACGCGTACCGGTCGGACCTGGAAGACACGGAGCTCGGCTGGCTGCTCCGGCAGGCGCAGGCCTACCCCGCTTCCTCCGACCAGGCTGAATTACCACGTCCGCAGACTCAGCCTGCCCCGCATGCCGACGCCACGGTACAGCCCGACACCTGGTCCGTGTATACCCACCAGCGGCTGATCGACTGCCCCTACCGTTTTTTTGCCGCCGACGCCCTGGGCCTGAAACCGCAGGATGAAATACGCGAGGCGCTCAGCAAGAGCGACTACGGCTCCCTGGTGCACCGTATCGTGCAGGCCTTTCACAGTAACGTGGAACGGCTGCCCGGACCCTGGTCAGGCCCACTGGACGAATCCGCACGCGACCGTGCCGCGCACCTGCTGGAAAAAATCAGCCAGGCGGTGTTCAACGAAGCCGTGGCGGATAACTTCCAGGCGCGCAGCTGGCTCAAACAATGGCAGAATGTGCTGCCTGACTACCTGGACTGGGAAATCCGCCGCCAGCGCGAATGGCCACAGCGCCGGGTGGAAGTTACGGCCGAGCGCGAATTCAGCCCGCAACTGCGCATGCGCGGCCGCATCGACCGCGTCGAACAGGCCGACGGCGCTGTCGCCATTGTCGACTACAAGACCGGCAAACCACCCGGCGCCGACGACGTCCTCAGTGGTGAAGCCGTACAGCTGCCGAGCTACGCCCTGTTGCTCGATCAGCCCGTTGCCCGGCTGGATTACCTCGAGTTCGGCAAGGACCGTGCAAAACTCCAGACCTGTGCCGAGGGTGAGGCACTGGAACAGCTACTGCCCGCGGTAACCCGGCGTTTGCAACAACTGGACACAGCGCTGCAACAGGGTGCCGCATTACCCGCCTGGGGTGATGCGAAGGTCTGCAGCTACTGCGAGTTCACGGGGATCTGCCGGCGTGACATGTGGGAGCACGGGAGCGGCGGGCATGACTGAAATACCACTCGCCACCCGGCCTGACCGGAGTTTCAGCGTCATCGCCTCGGCCGGCACCGGCAAGACCTGGCAGCTGGTCGCCCGGCTCACCCGCCTGCTGTTACACGGCGCACCGCTTGACAGCATCCTCGCCATCACCTTCACCCGCAAGGCCGCGGGCGAAATGCAGCAGCGCCTCAACCAGCGCCTGCGGGAATTGCTGGAAGCGGACGACCGGCAACTGGACGAGGCGTTGAGCCGTATCGGCGAAACCCCCACGGATGCCCTGCGCCGCCAGGCCCGCAGACTGTTCGAAGCCACCCTGCGCAGCGAACAGAGCCTGCGTTCCACCACCTTTCACAGTTTCTGCCAGTCCCTGTTGCAACGCTTTCCGCTGGAGGCCGGCCTGCCAC
>DRQL01000144.1 GCA_011371465.1 Gammaproteobacteria bacterium
GCCTTTAACGCTGTCACCCGCCGCGGTCTGCGGGTAACCACAGCACAGGTAGCCCGGCGGCAGCACGGTTTGCGCACCCACCTCGTACAGCATGGCCAGCGTCGCCAGGCCGACCTCACTGAACAGGCGCTCGGAACCGCAGCCGGGGAAATAGAAGACCGCGTCCGAGGCTTCATCCACTTTCTCGGCATCGCGCAGGATGGGAATGACTTCCCGGTCTTCCGCACCCAGCATGGCGCGCATGGTCTGCGAAGCCAGGCCACCCGGCATCGGCTTTTTCATAAAGTGAATAACCTGCTCGGTCATTTTTACCGGGCCACTGGTCGATACCGGCAGGCGCTCCCTGCGGCGGTACAGCGCACCCTTCAGCAGACGGTGCGCCAGGCGCTGGCCGCTGTAGGCCCACTCGATCATGGCCTTGCGCATCAGCCGGATGACCCGCGGGTCCGTCACGTTGAGAAACGCCATCGCCATCCAGCCGGCCGGGCTGAACCGCTTTTTTCCCTGCGCGCGCAGAATACTGCGCATGCGTACCGACACGTCGCCGAAATCGATATCGACCGGGCACGGGGCCAGGCACTTGTGACAGATGGTGCAATGGTCGGCCACATCATTCATCTCGTCAAAATGGCGGATCGAAATGCCGCGCCGGGTCTGTTCCTCGTAGAGAAATGCCTCGATCACCACCCCGGTAGCCAGTATCTTGTTACGCGGCGAGTACAACAGGTTGGCGCGTGGAATATGCGTATTGCAGACCGGCTTGCACTTGCCGCAGCGCAGGCAGTTGCGGATGTCATCGTTGAGCGCGCCCAGCTCGCTGGCTTCCAGTAACAGGGCTTCCTGCTGCACCAGCCGCAGTGACGGCGTATAGGCATTGTCCAGGCCGGTATCATCCAGTAACTTGCCGCGGTTGAATACGCCGTGCGGGTCCACCTGTTGCTTGTAGTTCCTGAACGCAGCAATGGCTTCCGGCTCCAGGTAGCGGATCTTGGTCAACCCGATACCGTGTTCCCCGGAAATCACGCCGTTCAGCGAGCGCGCCAGTTGCATGACCCGTTCCACGATGGACCCGGCTTCGTGCAGCATCACGTAGTCGTTGGAGTTGACCGGGATGTTGGTGTGCACATTGCCGTCACCGGCGTGCATGTGGGTGGCGACAAACAGGCGGCCGGAACGGACCTGCGCATGGATCGCATCCAGTCGCGCCCGCACCGGTTCAAACTCGCGACCGGCAAAAACCGACTTCAGCGGCTGCTCGACTTCGCTGCGATAAGAGATGCGAAGATCACGCCGCAACAGCAGGTCGATCAACCGGTCCTGCGCCTGTTGCGCCGCACGCGCTGCGTCGTCGAGCATCGCGGTACAGTCGGATGCCGGCGTCTCAAACTGCTCCAGCAGGGCCTGCCAGCGTGCGCCCGTCTGCTGCAGGTGGTCCAGCGCGGCCCGTTGCTTGTCGGCCAGGATGGCGCGGTTTTCCTCGCTGTCCTCGTAGTCATCGTGCTGGCGCAGTTCGTTCAGTTCGCCGGACAGGTATTGCTGCACCGCCTGTATCATGTCCAGCTTGTTGCGTATCGAGTATTCGATATTGATACGCTCGATACCTTCGTTGTACGCCGACAGTTTCTCCAGCGGGATCACCACGTCTTCGTTGATCTTGAAGGCGTTGGTATGCGCTGCAATTGCCGCTGTACGCGCGCGGTCCAGCCAGAATCGGCGCCGCGCTTCGGGGCTGACGGCGATGAAACCCTCCCCGCCGCGCCGGTTGGCCCGTTGCACAACGGCTGAAGCGGCCTCGGCGACGGCATCCTCGTCCTCACCGGCAACGTCCAG
This sequence comes from Gammaproteobacteria bacterium, assembly GCA_011371465.1. Lineage (GTDB taxonomy): Bacteria > Pseudomonadota > Gammaproteobacteria > DSM-19610 > DSM-19610 > Thiogranum. The sequence continues at coordinate 1,831 of DRQL01000144.1, forward strand.
CACCAGCACCATTTTGGGTAATTCCCGGCGCGGTGCCTTGGTGCTGTATTTCACTGCGCGCACATAGCGTTCGTCCAGGTGCTCCAGGCCGGACAGCACAACATCACTGCGTTGTTCCAGCAGATCCCGGGTCTCGACGATCGCGGGCACGGCTTTTGATACGTCGGTACCGAAAAACTCCAGGCACACAGTACGGATATGAGCCGGCATGCGGTGCACGATGAATACCGCAGAGGTAATCAGACCGTCGCAGCCTTCCTTCTGCACGCCCGGCAGGCCACCCAGGAACTTGTCGGTTACATCCTTGCCCAGCCCTTCCTTGCGCAGGGACCGGCCCGGCATCGCCAGTATCGTTGCATCGCCCTGCGCCGTCCGGCCGTCCGCGGCGTAGCGCTGAACGCTGAAACGCACGTTTTCCTGTTCATGGATCTTGCCCAGGTTATGTTCCAGGCGGGTCACTTCCAGCCAGTCGCCGGTCGCGGTCACCAGCCGCCACGACACCAGGTTGTCCAGCGTGGTCCCCCACAGCACGGCCTTTTTACCGCCGGCATTCATGGCCACGTTACCGCCGATGGTGGACGCATCCTGCGAGGTGGGGTCCACCGCAAACACGTAACCGGCCGCCTCGGCGCGCTCGGCTACCCGCCGCGTCACCACACCGGCTTCGGCGCGTATGGTTGCTACCGGCTGTGCAACCCCCTCCAGTTCCTGCAGGCGCACTTCACCCAGCCCTTCCAGCTTTTCCGTATTGATCACGGCCGTATCACCGTGCAGGGGCACGGCGCCACCGGTGTAGCCGGTACCACCGCCGCGCGGGATAATGGTCAGCCCCAGTTCCATGCAGGCGCGCACCACTGCAGCGGTTTCCGGTTCGCTGTCCGGGCTGACGACGACAAAGGGCAGCTCGACGCGCCAGTCGGTGGCATCGGTCGCATGCGACACGCGCGCCAGTCCGCTGAAGTCGATATTGTCCGCGCGCGTCACCCTGGCCAGTCGCTTACGCACCTGTGCCCGCAACGCGCGGGTTTTCGGAAACCACGCGGAGAAGGCATTCACCGCGACGCGGGCGCTCTCCACCAGGCACAGCGCCTCCGCGTTGCCGTTGGCGCGTGCGACGATCTGGTCCAGCCGGTGATGCAGGGCGTGGGTAAGCGACGCGAAACGCTTCTGGTTCTCGAGCAGGTCATCCTGGATATAGGGGTTGCGTGTCACCACCCACAAATCCCCCAGCACTTCGAACAGCATGCGTGCCGAACGACCGGTGCGGCGTTCACCGCGCAAACGCTCCACGGTCTGCCACATGTCTTCGCCCAGGAAACGCAGGACAATTTCCCGGTCCGAAAACGAGGTGTAGTTATAGGGGATTTCGCGGATACGATGCGGCATGGGACGAGCGCAGGGCGCTGGATGGCAAAGGCGCCATTGTAGCAGCTTTCAATCCGCTCCAGATAAGCTCGTGAGGCCAGCGCCTGCCGTACAGACACTGGATCCCGGCATACGCCGGGATGACGGACAACGAACGGGTCAACCGGTCACTGGTCGTCTTCGGCGTACTGCACCGTTGGCCGGTAGGGGGCATCCAGGTCATAGATATGGATCGATCCGTCTTCCGCTGAACTGGCCGCATAACGCCCGTCCGGGCTGAAACGGGCCTGCCAACCACATAGCTCGTGCGCTTTAAACCGCCGCAGGACGCGGTTGCTGTCCGCGTCGACCAGCCGGACGCTCGAATCCGTCTGGCGGCCGATACTGAGCCACTGCCGGCCGTCCGGGCTGATGTCGACGGAAATCACCTTGCCCAGGTGTTCGGTTGGCCGTTCTTCCAGCGCACCCTGTTCGAGATCCCACACCAGCAGCCTGAACCAGCTGCCGGCCAGCAGCGTCCGGTCATCCGGTGAAAAGCGCAGGTCCTGCGCATCGCGGGAAGGGCGCGGCAACTCCATCAGCGGGGCGAGCTGTTTATCCAGCAGCACTACCCGCCCGTCTTCGGTCGATACCCCGATCCGGTCACCCGCGTGGCTGACCACGACCGACAGCACCCGGCTCCCCATGTCGCGGTTTGCCAGGGCCTCAAGCGAGGGCAATGCCCGTTTCCGGATACGGGTATCACTGGCAATCAGCAGCCAGTCCCGGTCGGGAGCCGGCGCAATCGCCTGTATGGTTTCGAACTGCGCCGAGTGCACCACCCTGGAAGCAGACAGGTCCCAGACGTTGATCAGCCCGGACCGGTCCGCACTGACCAGGGTATCATCATCCAGCCAGGCCAGACCGCGAATGCTGTCGCCATGGCCATCCAGCGTATTGATTTTCCTGCCGTCGCGCACCGACCAGAGGTACACCCTGCCACGAAAACCGCCGCTGGCCAGCCGGCGACCGGTCCGGTCAAAGGCGATCCGATGGGCGCCGGAATCGTGCACCTGTTCCAGCGCAATGGCCGGCGCCTGCACTGCTGGCGCCACACAGGAAGCCAGTGCGGAGATCCACAGCAACAGGCACAAAAAAACGGGGCCCGAAGGCCCCGTTTCTACTTCCTTTCGGATCACTTCGATCAGAAGTTGTGACGCATACCCAGGGTGAAGATTTCGTCTTCGCCCTTGTCGTCATAGTCGCTGTTGGCATAGCCGGCATAGACGCGCGTGCGGTTACTGAACTTGTGGTAGGCCGCGAGACGCCAGACAGTAGCTTCCTGGATGTCGTCGTAGGCGGTACCCGAACCGACCAGGCTGCTATCGTTGACACCATTCACACCGTCGGAATCACTGCGCTGGCCATAGTCAGCGGCGATCAGGTTATTACCGATGGTGTAGGTGACACCCAGACTCCAGATATCAGCACCGTCGTCCTTGGCAGAGCTGGTGCGACCCAGATTGCCACTGCTCTGGCCGATACCATTATTGGCCTGTGCGGTAATCAAACCCTGGTCCAGCTCGTAGATGCCGTGGAAAGACAGGTTGTTCCAGTTGTAACGTGCCAGGAACTGTGCGGCTTCGGCATCGTCGGAACCCTGGGTGGAAATGTACGAGGCAGCCGCCCAGAAGTTTCCGCCCTTGTACTGGATACCCAGGCTGTAGGGATCGTCGTCTTCAGCACCGCCCTGCTTGTTGGAATCAAAGGTATAAGTAGCAATGGCGCTGAAACCACCGAAGCTCGGGGAATCATAACGCGCGGTGTTGGTGGCACGGCCCTGACCTTCTTCACCCTTGCCGGAGTGCAGGTTGGACTGCAGGCCAACGGCACGCATCTGCAACGGCGTACGGTAGAAAGCATCGATCTTGCTGCCATAGGCCTTGTAGGCGGTGGACATGGTACCAAAGGTCAGCTTGCCGAAGCGTTCCATCTTCAGACCAATCCACTGGTCTCGGCCTTTGAAGCTGCCGCCATTGACCAGGTCGGCATCCCATTCCACCTTGAAGATGGCGGACATGCCGTTACCCAGGTCTTCGGAGCCTTTCACACCGAGGGCAGAGGTGTTGGAATTCATGTTGATGTCGTCTTCGTAGCTGAGGCCGCTCTGGGAAACCTTACTCGAGAGGCGTGTACCGTTGTCCGCGGCAACATCCGAATCGGTCCAGTCGAGGGATACGTCCAGCTGTCCATACAGTTTTACGTCTGCGCTGGCCAGGCCCGCTGCGCCTGCCATCACCAGACTCATTGCTGTCACAATCAGTTTTTTGTTCATGAGAGAACTCCTTCGTTACTCTATTACTTTTAGCACAGGATAGTCGTTACGAGGTGGGAGCTTAGCGCACCCTTTGTCAGGGATGCAACAGTTTTTTCCAAAAAAACCACATTTGTGTAAATGTGTGTCTTTTACGCAACAATAGGGCCGGAAATCCGCCAAATAATCGTCTAATTCATTGTAAAGTATACGATCAGTGCTACATGGCTTTTAGTGTGGCCAGCCGCGGGGGATATGGGCATGAGACGAGGGAATCCCAGGGAGATGTGCGGAGCGGATTGGTGGTTACGGAAACGCTTGTGCGTTCGTTTGCGACCTTGTTGGGTTACGCTGCGCTAACCCAACCTACAAAACCCGATGTTTGTGCTTCCGTAGGTCGGGTTAGCGCAGCGTAACCCGACAAACCCGCTGTCAAACCGGCTGGATTCTCACCCCTCGACCGTCAGCCAATAAAAAACCCCGCTACGCGGGGTTCCTTATTGGCTGGCGGACTAGGATCACTCGCGCTACGCGCTCACCCTGCGGGCCGGCTTCGCCGTTCCAGTTCGCTACGCTCACTGGTCGAACCTGAGGTTCTCATCCCAGTCCGCCACAAAATCAAAACCCGCCTGACGGCGGGTTTCAATTTCGTTGGCTGGCGGACTAGGATTCGAACCTAGATTGGAGGAGTCAGAGTCCTCTGTCCTGCCGTTAGACGATCCGCCAAATACGGTGGTGGATCAGCGTTTGCTGAACTGCGGTGCGCGGCGGGCCTTGTGCAGACCGACTTTCTTGCGTTCAACTTCGCGGGCATCGCGGGTCACGAAACCGGCCTTGCGCAAGGGACTGCGCAGCTCGTTGTCATACTCGATCACCGCGCGGGTGATGCCGTGGCGAATCGCACCGGCCTGGCCGGTGGTGCCGCCGCCCTTGACGGTGCAGTTGACGTCGAACTGTTCCTGCAGGTCCACTTTCTCCAGTGCCTGACGGACGATCATGCGCGCCGTCGGACGACCGAAATACTGGTCCAGCGGGCGGTTGTTTACCGTGATGTCACCGCTGCCCTTCTTCAGGAACACGCGGGCCGTGGAACTCTTGCGACGACCGGTGGCGTAGTAGGTATCACTCATAATCAGATTCTGTCTCGGTTAGATTTCCAGCGCTTTCGGCTGCTGGGCGGCATGCTGATGTTCGGGGCCGGCATAGATCTTCAGTTTGCGGTACATCGCCCTGCCCAGCGGGTTCCTGGGCAACATGCCCTTGACGGCCAGCTCCAGCACGCGGCCCGGGGCCTTCTGCTGCAGCTTTTCGAAACTGATGGACTTCATGTTACCAATATAACCGGTGTGGTGATGGTACATCTTGTCGCTGGCCTTGTTGCCGGTGACACGGATCTTCCCGGCATTGACCACAACGATATAGTCGCCAGTGTCCATGTGCGGGGTATATTCCGGCTTGTGTTTGCCACGCAGGCGCCGCGCGATCTCGCTGGCGAGCCGCCCCAGGGTTTTGTCTGCGGCGTCTACGACAAACCAGTCGCGTCGTATCTCATGCGCTTTGGCACTGAAGGTCTTCATTAGGAAATGCTCCGAAAATCCGGTCCTGCTGCAAAAGAGCGGGAATAGTACAGAAAGACCTTTTACGATTCAAGCAACTCGGCGTATTTGCACACCAACCACGAATCGCGGACAAAAAAAAGCGCGACTGGGGAAGTCGCGCTTAAAACAACCACCAAAGGAGGATTGGAGGAGGCTGATCAGTCAAATTGGGGGTAACCGATCAGCTGATAAGAATCTTCTAATATTCTTGTGTTCTTGTCAACACCCGGAGCAAACTTTTTTTCTGAACATCGACCAACAATACCAAAATATCCATATTTTTCTTAATATAACAGTTAGTTATATATCCTGATCAGGCCGTCATTGCGAGGCGCAGAGCGACGTGGCAATCTCCAAACGGCTGCGACCGCATCAAGAGATTGCCGCGCTACGCTCGCAATGACGGGCTGTTCGTGCCAGATTCGTGACCGCGCAACGGGGTGGGCTGCTCGCAATGACGGCGGGTGACCAATACAGCCCTATATCCTCAGGCGCTCCACCACCCGCCCGTTGACCAGGTGCTCATCGATGATCTCGTCGATGTCCTCCCGGTCCACGTAGCTGTACCAGACCTCGTCCGGGTAGACCACCAGCACCGGGCCTTCGGCACAACGGTCCAGGCAACCGGCCGTGTTGATACGGACCTTGCCGGCACCGGCAATACCCAGTTCCTTGCTGCGTTTCTTGGCATGGTCGCGCATGGCCTGCGCGTTGAAGCGCTGGCAACAGGCGGAGCCGTCGGCGCGCAGGTTGGTACAAAAGAAAACGTGGTAACGGTAATATGACATCCGCTCACGATACCCGATTGCCGCAAAAACTGACAAGCCGCCTGCCGGCGCGCCGCCCTTTCCTGGATCCGTAGTCCATGAACGATTTATCCGCAACCGACCGCTGTGTGAAATGCGGTCTTTGTCTGCCGCACTGCCCTACCTTTGCGCTGACCGGCAACGAGGCCGATTCCCCGCGCGGCCGCATCAGCCTGATGCAGGCGCTCGGCGAGCAGGAGGTGTTGTGGTCCGATGGGTTGTTCCGCCACCTGGACCAGTGCCTGCACTGTGGTGCCTGTGAGGCCATGTGTCCCTCCGGGGTTCCCTTCGGGCGGCTGATGGATGAGGCACGGGTGGTGATTGAACCCCGGCGCCAGCGTTCCCTGTTACAGCGGCTGCTTCGCCGCACCGGCCTGGGCATCGTCGCATCCCCCGCCGGTCTGGGCATAACCGGCGCAGTGCTGGGCTTTTACCGAAAATCCGGCCTGCACGCGTTGACGAACCGCCTGCCCGGACTCCCCGCAACCGTCCGCCGCCTGAACCGGCTGCTACCTGCATCACACGCTACCGGCCACAGCGCCCACGCGAACACGCCGGCACCTGAAGAGAAGCGCGGTTCAGTCAACCTGTTCCGCGGCTGCGCGGGCAGTGTGCTCGACCAGCAGACCCTGCAGGCAACGACCAGGCTGTTGCAGAAACTGGGGTACCGGGTCAACGTACCGGCGGCGCATCCCTGTTGCGGTGCGCTGCACCGGCACAACGCAGCACCGGACACCGCGCAGCGACTGGCACAGACCAACCTGGAACACTTCTCGGGCAATGACGACCCGGTACTGGTGACCGCCAGTGCCTGCACCGCGCAGCTGCAGGCGTACGCCAACCTGTATGCCGGCAAGGCCGCAACAGCCTTCGCCGCCAGGGTCAGCGATATCATGCACTTCCTGGCCACCGCCGGTCTTGCCGACCTGCACTTCATGGCGCCACAACAGAAGGTCGCCGTGTACCTGCCCTGTACACACCGCAACGTACTCGGCCAGCAACAGGACGTGATGCAGGTGCTGCAATGCCTGCCGGGTACTGCGCCCAGGCTGATCAACCCGGACGGGGGCTGCTGTGGCGCTGCCGGCGCTTACCTGCTGAGCCAGCCGGAACTGTCGGATCGACTGGCCAGGCGGGTAGCGGCACGCATCCTGGAAAGCGGCGCGGAAATCATACTGACCACCAATATCGGCTGCGCGATCCAGTTGCAGGCGGCGCTGCAGGCGCACAGCGCAACGATCGAGGTTTTGCACCCGGTGGTGTTACTGGAGCGCCTGTTACCGGCACCTCATTCTCCCAGTACAAAGGGCACCTGAAAACGGTAGTGTCGTCCCGCCGCCAGCAGATCGAAGTCCGCCACCCAGTCGCTGCGCCCGCTGCTGCAGATCGGCAGGGTCACGCTGGCGGTCCAGGCACTCATGGTATCGCCGTTGAGACGGTAGCGGTTCTGCCCCATATCCATGCCCTGCATCGCGAAGGCCACGCTGACGGATTCAATCGGGTCCGCTGAATCGACCATCACCTGCACCGGGAAGGGTTGCAGACCGCGTACCTGCCGGCCGAAAACCACCCTTGCCGAAATGGTTTCACCGACTGCCCGGCAACCCTGCCGGACATTGCAGGGCGTGGAAAGTCGTAGCGGCTGCGCGGAGACCTCCGGCGCCGGCGCCGGATCGCAGGACGACAGCAGGCCGGCCAGGCAGATCAACGCGGGGACGCGAATCCTCATACGTCGTCCCACAACGCGCGAATAGCGGCAATCCCCTGGGCGCCGTGCGCGATGGCGGCAGCACAATGAGCCGGCTGCATGCCGCCCAGCGCGTACACGGGCAGCGCGGCTGCATCGACGTAACGGGAAAAAGCATCCCAACCCAGCGGGGACGCATCCGGGTGGCTGGCCGTTGGCAGTACCGGTGACAGCATTGCAAAATCTGCATCCATCTCCTGCGCCACTCGCAATTCGGCCGGCGTGTGGCAGGATGCCGCCACCAGGTAGCCTGGTGGCAGCGGCCGCGCCTGGATGCCCTGCACCTGCGCACTGGTCAGGTGCAGACCGTCCGCGCCCAGCTCCTGTACCAGCCCGGCGTCGGCATTCAACAGGATCTTCGCGCCCCGCTGGTGACACAACGCAATTGCCTGTGAAGCCAGCGCACGATACTCCTCCCGCCCCAGGTGCTTTGCCCGCAACTGCACCAGCCTGATGTCCTTTTCGACACGGGCCTGCAAACGCGCCAGGAAATCATCGACCGGCGGGCTCGGTTCAGGCGTAATCAGGTAGCGGTCAGGCAACTGCAGGGCACGAATGATCGGGCGATTGGCGGCGGGGAATGACGCATCCACCAGCTGGTCGACAGCCGTCCATTTTACCGGCTGCCCTTCTTTCCCGTGCGGCTCCCCGTCAAAGGACGTAACCCTCCAGACATCGAGCAGCACGGAACGGTCCGGGTACCGGTGGGGGATGCGGATCAACGGCTGTTGCTGCCTGATCGAGATCCCCAGTTCTTCAAGGATCTCGCGCTGCAGGGCGCCCTCTACCGATTCGCCCGGTTCCAGCTTGCCACCCGGAAATTCCCATAAGCCGCCCTGGTGAACCTGGTCCGGGCGACGGCTGACCAGCACCTGGCCCCGGTCATTTACGATGGCGGCGACGGCGACGTGCAGCGTCTCGGTCATTGGCGGGTACTCCGTTACAAACAGCGAATGGTGAACTTGTTGGGTTACGCTGCGCTAACCCAACCTACGAACTACGAGCTACGAATGTAACGCGCCTGTTGGGTTACGCTACGCTAACCCAACCTACAAAACAGGGACTGCGAATGTAGCAAATGTAGGTCGGATTAGCGTAGCGTAATCCGACAGCCCCCTTCCACAACTCTCAGGTCCGGTATTCCGCGTTGATACGCACATAGTCATGCGACAGGTCACTGGTCCAGATCTGCTCGCTGATATCTCCGCGGCCCAGCAGGACGCGTATCACAATCTCATCCTGACTCATGACCCGTTGCCCGTCCTGCTCCCGGTACTCCGCGGCAACACCGCCATCACGCACGATGCACACATCGTCCAGGAAAATAGCGATCCGGTCGATATCCAGCGCTTCGATGCCGGCACGACCCACCGCCGCCAGGATACGTCCCCAGTTGGGGTCGCTGGCAAACAACGCGGTCTTGACCAGGGGTGAGTGCGCAATGGTATAGGCCACCTGCAGACACTCGGCGGCATCGCGCCCCTGTTCAACGCGCACGGTCACAAACTTGGTGGCACCTTCGGCATCGCGCACGATCAGCTGCGCCAGTGTCACGCAGGCCGCGCGCACGGCTTCACACAATGCCTCGTATTCTTCGCTGCCGGCCTGAATGACCGGCTTGTCCTGCGCGCCTGTTGCCACCAGTACGCAGGCATCATTGGTCGAAGTGTCGCCGTCGACCGTGATGCGGTTGAACGACTGTGCGACCGCCTGTTCCAGGCACTGTTGGAGTGCACCCGCCTCCACACGGGCATCACACGCGATATAGGCCAGCATGGTCGCCATGTCAGGCCGTATCATGCCGGCACCTTTGACCATACCGGTGAGCGTAAACTGCCGACCACCCGCGGTGAAGGTCCGGGACAGTCCCTTGGCCACGGTATCGGTCGTCATAATGGCGTGCGCCGCTGCCTCCCAGCCATCCGCGGCCAGTCCGGCCAGCCCGGCATCCAGCGCCGCTTCGACACGCCCGACCGGCAGTCGTTCACCGATCACGCCGGTGGAAAACGGCAGCACCTGCTCAGCGGCACAGCCCGATTTTCCCGCCAGCAGCGCGCAGGTCTGCTGTGCGTCCTGCAACCCCGCCGCACCGGTCCCGGCGTTGGCATTGCCACTGTTGATCAACAGGTAACGGGGCTGGCGGGCAGCCAGGTGCTGGCGGGCGACGATGACCGGCGCCGCGCAAAATGCATTACGGGTAAATACCGCTGCACAGCGACTGCCTTCCGCCAGTTCCATGAGCACAAGGTCATCGCGATCCTGGTAGCGTATGCCGGCCGCGACCGATGCCAGGCGAACGCCGGCTACGGGCAACAGATCCGGTAGTGTGGAATATCCTATGGGCATGTGTGACCGATTCTAACAGCAGCCCGGGCCGGTAAAAACAGGCAGTCTTCTGGTATGCCATGCCGGCGCAGGCCGTCGTCCACTGCTCTGGATCCCGGCATGCGCCGGGATGACGATTGAAGGCATTGACCAGGATACCCGGGAAGCGCTCTGGTTACCGAAGGGGGTCCTTCGTGGCACCTGGTTCCTCGCGAAGAACCGGCCCCGTCATTCCGGTGAATGCCGGCGGTTGTTTTTCCCCGATTCGTGACCGCGTAGCAGGGGAAGATGCTGGCGAAGACAAATGAACGGTAATTCAGCTAAGTCAATTTGCCGTGGCACTGCTTGTATTTTTTCCCCGAGCCGCAGGGGCAGGGTTCGTTGCGCCCGATCTTGCGGCCATCGCGCACAAAAGGCTGTGCCGTTTCGACTGCGCCCTGTTCTTCCGGTGGCGCCTCGGCATCGCCGGGCTGCGCCTGCATGGCGCTGGCCTCGTCGTGCCGGTACTGCACTTCCGACTTGCTGCGACGCTGTTCGTCGACGGCTTCGACATCCGATTCGGTGCGCACCTGCACCTTGGAGAGAATACTCACTACGTCCAGCTTGATGCGATCGAGCAGGGCGGTGAACATATCGAACGCTTCGCGCTTGTATTCCCGCTTGGGATCTTTCTGCGCATAGCCACGCAGGTGTATGCCCTGACGCAGGTAGTCCATCGCGGCCAGGTGTTCCTTCCAGCTCTGGTCGAGCACCTGCAGCATCACGGATTTTTCGAAATGGCGCATGGTCTCGGAACCGGCGATCTTTTCCTTTTCCAGGTAGGCCTTTTCCAGCTCGTCGAGAATCTTTTCGCGCAGCGTTTCCTCGTGCAGTTCGTCGTCGGCGTCCAGCCAGCCCTGGATGTCGAATTTCTGCGCAAACTCGGCTTCGATGGCGGTTTCCAGCCCCGGGATGTCCCACTGTTCATCCATGCTGCCGGGGGCGATGTAATTGTTGATGACATCGTTGACCACGTCGGCACGAATCGCCTTGATGGTCTCCGACACATCGTCGGTCGCCATTAACTCGTTGCGCTGTTCGTAGATGACCTTGCGCTGGTCATTGGCTACATCGTCGAACTCCAGCAGGCTCTTGCGTATGCCGAAGTTGTGCCCTTCCACCTTGCGCTGGGCATTCTCGATGGCCTTGCTGACCCAGGGGTGCTCGATGGCCTCGCCTTCCTGCATGCCCAGCTTCTGCATCAGCCCGGACACGCGGTCCGAAGCAAAGATACGCATCAGGCTGTCTTCCAGCGACAGGTAGAAACGGCTGGAACCGGGGTCGCCCTGGCGTCCGGCACGGCCACGCAACTGGTTGTCGACGCGCCGGGATTCATGCCGCTCGGTGCCGATAATGTGCAGACCACCCGCAGCCAGCACGGCTTCGTGGCGCTGTTCCCACTCGCGGGTGATGCGCGCCACCGTGTGTTCGTCCGGGTCTTCCAGGGCGGCCAGCTCGGCGTCCAGGCTGCCACCCAGCACGATATCCGTACCGCGACCGGCCATATTGGTGGCAATGGTAATGGTCCCCGGCCGACCGGCCTGGGCGACGATATGCGCTTCGCGCTCGTGCTGCTTGGCGTTGAGCACCTGGTGCTCGATTTTTTCCTGCTTGAGCAAACCGGACAGGATTTCCGATGTCTCGATCGAGGTCGTACCGACCAGCGCCGGCTGCCCGCGTTTCTGGCAATCGCGGATGTCTTCCACCACCGCGTTGAACTTTTCCTTCTCGGTCAGGAACACCAGGTCGCCCATGTCGTCACGGATCATGGGTTTGTTGGTGGGCATGACGACGACCTCGAGGCCGTAGATCTGCTGGAATTCAGCGGCCTCGGTATCCGCGGTACCGGTCATGCCCGACAGCTTGTTGTACAGGCGGAAATAATTCTGGAAGGTGATCGAGGCCAGGGTCTGGTTTTCGTTCTGGATCTCCACCCCTTCCTTGGCTTCGACCGCCTGGTGCAGGCCTTCCGACCAGCGGCGCCCCGGCATGGTGCGGCCGGTGAATTCATCGACAATCACCACCTGGCCATCCTGGACGATGTAATCCACATCCCGCTGGTACAGCGCGAGCGCGCGCAGGGCGGCATTCAGGTGGTGGATCAGGGTCAGGTTGGCGGCATCGTAGAGGCTCTGTCCCGGTTGTATAAGCCCTTCTTTTTCCAGCAGGCTCTCGACACGCTGGTGGCCTTCTTCGGTGAGGTTGATCTGTTTCTGTTTCTCGTCGATGCTGTAGTCGCCGGGGCCGTCTTCCTCTTCCTGCTTCACCAGCTGCGGCACCAGCCGCTTCATCACCAGGTACAGGTCGGAATTGTCGTCGGTGGGACCGGAAATGATCAGCGGGGTGCGGGCTTCATCGATCAGGATGGAGTCGACCTCGTCCACCACGGCGGCATTGAGCTCGCGCTGCACCTTGTCTTCGATGCGAAACGCCATGTTGTCGCGCAGGTAATCGAAACCGAATTCGTTATTGGTACCGTAGGTGATATCGGCATTGTAGGCTGCCTGCTTTTCTTCGTGGCTCATACCCGCAACCACCACGCCGGTGGTCATCCCCAGGAATTCATACAGCTTGCCCATCCAGGCCGCATCACGGCGCGCCAGGTAATCGTTCACGGTCACCACGTGCACACCCTTGCCCGACAGGGCATTCAGATAACAGAACAGGGTGGCCACCAGCGTCTTGCCTTCGCCGGTCCGCATCTCGGCAATCTTGCCTTCGTGCAGCACGATACCGCCCTTGAGCTGCACGTCGAAATGCCGCATACCCAGCACGCGGCGGGAAGCTTCGCGCGCGACCGCGAACGCCTCCGGTAACAACTGGTCGAGGGTCTCGCCGTCCTGGTACCGCTGCCGGAACCGATCGGTACAGGCACGCAGCTCAGCATCGCTGAGCTTTTCCATATCCGGTTCCAGTGAATTGATTTTATTGACTATTTTTAGAAGTCGCTTGAGTATCCGGTCGTTGCGGCTGCCGAATACCTTGCGCAATAGCGAAGTAACCATGACGTGTCGTATGAAGTTGCTGAATTCAGAGGGGTGGAATGATACCGCATATAGACTGGCGCGGCAGGGATTCCTTGTGTTTCGCTAGCGGCTGGCCCGGACGTAACGGGTGGGGTCGATCTGCCTGCCGTTTTTGAGTACTTCGTAGTGCACGTGCGGCCCGGTGGAACGTCCACTGGAACCCATCAACGCGATTTTCTGTCCCGGCATGACTTTTTCGCCAACCTGTACCAGGATTTTCTGGCAGTGCCCGTAACGGGTTGCATAGCCGTTACCGTGGTTGATTTCCACCAGTCGTCCGTAGCCGTAGCGTTTGCCGGCCCAGGTCACCACACCCTCGGCCGTGGCCAGCACATCGGAACCCGATTTGCCGGCAAAATCCACACCTTTGTGCATGGCCTGGTGGCCGGTAAAGGGATCCGCGCGTTTTCCGTAATAGGAGGACAGCCAGCCGCTGGCCACAGGCCGCCCGGCCGGTGATACCGCGCTCTTCAGCTCGCGGCGGCTCAACACCTGCTCGATGACTTCCAGCTGCCTGGCACGGTCATCGATCTGTGCCTCCATGTCGTTCAGTGCCTGTATGAAATCCACCGAGTTCAACGGCTCATCGACCACCGGCGCCGCCGGACCGCCCTGTGCAGGCTGCCGGTCAAAATCGAATTCCGCTTTTCCCAGCCTGGCCACATTCGTAAGCCGCTGGCCGAGCGCTTCTATGCGCAACATCTGCGCCTGCATCTGACCCAGCCGAACCGCCAGCGCATTGAGATCGTTTTGCGCCGCATCCCGTGCCTGCGCCAGCTCCTGCTTCTGTTCCTGCAGCGCGGCCTGCCACTGTCCGCTATCGGCTGCAGTCGACCCGCTGGCGGGCGAACGACTGGCCAGCAGGTAACCGAAACCGGCCGCTGCACCCAGCAGCAGCGCCAGCAGCAACACCGCAGGCATCCAGAATACGGGCCGGTTCAGCTGAATGCTGCCGGATTTCCCGTAGGTAGTGGTGTAGAGCAAAAATTTCATTTACTGTGGTTACCGTCCACTCTGCCTGCTGTTGACCCGATGCGACGTAAACAAGCTGTACCCTGTTCCCGGTTACTGGCGGCTGCGGCGCAGCCACTGATCGAGCGTACCCGGCGCCTGCAACAGCTGGAACAGGCCGTTCAGCAACTGCTGCCGGAAAATCTGAGCGCGCATTGTACGGTCCTGAACCTGAAAAGCGAAATCCTGGTGCTCACCGCACCCTCTCCGGCCTGGGCCGCGCGCCTGCGCTTCGTTATTCCCGACCTGATCAAGCAACTGCAGTGCCAACTGGGGCTGACGGTACGCACCGTCCAGGTAAAAATAGCGCCTGAACGGGTGGAAAATCAGCCGGTTACATCACACCGACCCAGGCTGTCACTGGCCAGTGGCACCCTGCTGGCGCAGACCGCCCACAGCGTCAAACATCCAGCACTACAGGAAGCGCTCTACCGTTTAGCGGCCAAAGCCCGGGATTTCTGAAGGTTTTCAGGGAGTCAGAAGCCTGTTGAAGGCGGAAACCGTTGCCCCGCTCGTCCTGTCAGCGGACCCGGGAAAAAGAAATATGGAGCGAAACCGGGGTTATCCGGACCATCAGGCCTGAAAGGCGCCAACCGGCGAAAGCAGCCATTTCGGCGTGGTGGCAGGATCCTCGAAGGTAATCACCTCCCAGGCGTCCTGCTGGCGGATCAGCTCTCGCAACAGACAGTTGTTGAGCGCATGCCCGGATTTATACCCGGTAAAGGCCCCAATCAGGCTGTGTCCCAGCAGGTACAGGTCACCCACCGCATCCAGCATCTTGTGCTTGACGAATTCATCGGTGTAACGCAGTCCGTCCTCGTTGACGACGCGGTAGTCATCCAGCACCACGGCATTGTCCAGGCTGCCGCCCAGCGCCAGGCGGTTTTCACGCAACTTTTCAATGTCACGCATGAAACCAAAGGTCCTCGCACGACTGACTTCACGCACAAACGACGTGTTGCTGAAGTCGATTTCGGCCTGGCTGGAACGGTCGCGGAACAGGGGGTGATTAAAGTCGATGGTAAAACCGATCCTGAAACCCTGGTGAGGACTGAAGCGTGCCCACTTATCGCCGTCGCTGACCTCTACGTTGCGCAAAATACGCAGAAAACGCTTGGCTGCGCGCTGTTCCTCAATGCCGGCGGACTGAATCAGGAAGACAAACGGCCCCGCGCTGCCGTCCATAATGGGCACTTCGGCGGCGGTCAGGTCAACCACAGCATTGTCTATGCCCAGGCCGGACAGGGCCGACAGCAGGTGTTCAACGGTGGAAATCCGCACCTCCGCCCGGCACAACGCGGTGGACAGGCGGGTGTCCCCGACATGATCCAGCGTGGCGGGAATTTCCACCACAGGGTCCAGGTCCACGCGCCGGAAAATAATCCCGGTATCCGGTGGTGCCGGCCGCAACGTCAGGTAGACCTGCTCCCCGCTATGCAGACCCACCCCCTTCGCACGAATGACGTTTCTTAATGTTTTTTGATAAATCATTGTGTTAGCAGGTGCATAAGCACCTGCCTCAGCATCATGGCATCAGTACACTCAAAAAAACGCTCGGCGGCCGCTCATCCCTCCAAACTACAGCGCCCGCGACGCCAGGCCGCTCTTTGGCGCATTGGCGACCTTGGCCGTGATTATGCCAGCCAAAACCGGCTGGCACCAACACGGCTGACGTATAAAACCGTCATTCGCCCGGCTTCAATCCGCCTGGCGACGCAAGAACGCCGGAATATCCAGGTAATCCATGTCACCGGCCTCGGCGGGCGGCGGAGTGGGATCACCGGACGCCTTCTTGCGGATCACGGCGGGACGGTCCAGCGCCTCGTAGTTCACTTCACCGGACTTGTTGCGCTGCACCAGTTTCACCGGCTCGGGGGTTTCCTCCTCCAGCTCCAGGTCCGAACCCAGTCCGGTCGCCACCACGGTGACACGCAGCTCGTCGTGCATTTCCGGATCGATCACGGTTCCCACCACCACGGTCGCATCACGCGAAGCAAACTCCTTGACGGTGTTGCCGACTTCCTCGAACTCGCCGATGGCCAGATCCAGGCCTGCAGTGACATTGACCAGGATACCGTTCGCACCCATCAGGTCGATGTCTTCCAGCAGCGGGCTGTGCACCGCCGCTTCCGCCGCCTCGCGCGCACGGTCCTGGCCGGATGCCGCACCGGAACCCATCATGGCCATGCCCATCTCGGACATGACGGTACGCACGTCGGCGAAGTCGACATTGATCAGGCCGGGGCGGGTGATCAGTTCGGCGATGCCCTGTACCGCACCCTGCAACACGTTGTTGGCTGACTTGAATGCATTCAGCAGACTGATTTCCTTGCCCAGCACCTGCAACAGCTTTTCATTGGGAATGGTAATCAGCGAATCCACGTACTGGCTGAGTTCCTTGAGACCACGGTCGGCCACCTGGATACGCTTGCCTCCCTCGAACGGGAACGGCCGGGTGACAATCGCCACCGTCAGGATCCCCAGCTCCTTGGCAACCTGTGCCACCACCGGCGCAGCGCCGGTTCCGGTGCCACCACCCATGCCCGCGGTGACGAACAACATATCGGCACCGTCGATGACTTCGAGGATACGGTCGCGGTCCTCCATGGCCGCCTGACGCCCGATGTCCGGGTTGGCGCCCGCGCCCAGTCCCTTGGTGATACTGCTGCCGAGCTGCAGCGTGGTGCGCGCACTCATGTTGGTCAACGCCTGCGAATCGGTATTGGCACAGATAAACTCGACACCCTCGATATCCGCCTCGACCATGTGCTGTACGGCATTACCGCCACCACCACCGACACCAATCACCTTGATGACCGCGTTCTGGCTGTATGCATCCATTAATTCAAACATTTTTATATCTCCTCTATCCGTCGACAGTTCACTACTCGATTCAATTACTAGAAATTACCCTGAAA
>DRQL01000145.1 GCA_011371465.1 Gammaproteobacteria bacterium
ATCTTTACCCCGGCATCGACCTTGCCGGTAAAGATGGCGACGCGCGCCCGGCGCAGGTTCCAGGCAAAACGGTCGGCGCCGGCAGGCGGTTCCGCCAGGCCGTCCATCAGGCGCGAGGCGGTATTCAGCTCACCCGCTTCCAGCGCTTCATCGATCAGGCGGTAACGGATCACGGGCGGCAGCCGGTCGACGTCCGCGAAATGCCGGGACTCCAGGTACAATCGCCGGACCAGGCGCCTGGCACCGGGCAGGTCATCCAGCATCCCGACCAGGTATTCGTGCGCCAGTGAACGGTGCCGGGCATCGGAACCGTATTCGGACAACACGGCAAACAGTACCCGGGCGCGCAGCGGGTCTTTCTCCACGGCTTCGGTGGCCGGAAAATACCAGTCCTCGTCGTTGCCGAGCAGCTTCTGTTCGCGGTTACCGATTCGCTTGCCCTGTTGCAGCCAGGCGTCCCAGAGCTGGTCGGCGTCCAGTACCAGCACGCCGTGAATCAGCTCCTGGTCAAAGGGAAGGGCCAGCGCGTGTTCCAGGTACTCGATCTGCCGCCAGGGTTGTCCGGCCTGTCCGGCCGCCCTGGCAGCCAGCCCCCGGAAGGCGCTTTGCAGCTGCGGGGTTGCCGCCTGCTGCGCCTGCTCAAGCGCCAGCTTCTCTACTTCGGCCGCCTGCTGCGGTGCCGCTTTCAACTGCGCGGCATAACGCAGGAACCGACCCTGCGGAGTTTCATCCTGTTGCAACAGCTTGACCGCGGAGTCGGCGTGCCCGCCCTGCAGCATCACGCGCGCGCTCAGCCAGCGCCACTGCGGGTCTTCGTCACCAAAATCCTGCCGGTAGCGCAACAGGGCCAGGCGTGCGTCTTCGATTTTTGCTTCCAGCAGGTAACTGCGCACCACCAGGCGACGCCAACGCGCCAGGCTGCGGTTGTCCGCCCCGGCGGCATGCGACCACAACAGCGTCCTGACGGTAGCCCGCGCGTCCTGCGCCTGCCCCGTCCGCAGCTGTGCGTCCGCTTTCAGGGACAGCACCTGACGCTGAAAACGCGCATCGACGCCGGCCGGCAACCGGTTCACACGGTCGATCAGCCGGGCATCCAGACCCTGGCTGGCCAGGATCTGCAACCGCTCCTGCTCCCAGGCGGTCCACTGCACGAGATCCTGGTCCGCGGCAGGCTGTTCGGCATCCATACGCCGCAGCGCCAGTTGCGGCGCACCCGCTCGCGCCAGCTGCACCAGTTCCTGCAGACCCTTGCTATCCAGCGCCCGTGCTACCGCCGGGAAGGAAAAAGCAGTTGCCAGCACCAGCCACAGGCAAATAAAAACGGGCAACCTGCGGCCAGGTTGCCCGTCGAAACGTACGATCGCGGTAGCCGGAGGCTCCCGCACCGGATTAAAGCTTCTCTTTGATACGCGCGGCCTTGCCGGAAAGCCCGCGCAGGTAATACAGCTTGGCGCGACGCACGTCACCACGGCGCTTGACCTCGATGCTGGCGACTGCGGGGCTGTAGGTCTGGAACACGCGCTCAACGCCTTCGCCGTGCGAGATCTTGCGAACGGTAAAGGCGGAATTCAGGCCGCGGTTACGCCGGGCGATCACGACTCCTTCGAAGGCCTGCAAACGTTCGCGGTTACCTTCCTTGACCTTGACCTGGACAACCACGGTATCGCCGGGCGAAAACTCCGGGATCTCTTTGGTCATCTGTTCACTTTCCAGCTGTTGAATTATGTTGCTCATGTGCTTCACCTAAACCACGGTTTCAATCCGATTGTTGCTCGCGAATAAATTCCGCCAGCAACGCCTGTTGTTCCTCGCTCAGCGCCTTCTGCTCGAGCAGATCGGGCCGGCGGCGCCAGGTTCTTCCCAGCGACTGCTTCATGCGCCAGCGTTCGATGTCGGCGTGATTGCCGGACAACAACACGTCCGGCACGGCCATACCGTCAACGACTTCCGGACGCGTGTACTGCGGGTAGTCCAGCAACCCGTCCATGAAGGAATCATATAACGCCGATTCCTCGTCTCCCAGCACACCCGGTAACAGGCGCGCCAGCGCATCGATCCATACCAGTGCCGCGGGTTCACCGCCGCTCAGGACATAATCGCCGATGGACCATTCCTCGTCGACGTGGCGCTCGATGAGCCGCTCGTCGATGCCTTCATAACGTCCTGCCAGCAGAACCAGGTGCGGCCGCTCGGCAAAGCGTCGCAACGCTGACTGGTCCAGGCGCCTGCCCTGCGGGCTGAGGTAGATCACCGGCCCGTCGCCCTGGCTGCGCGCCGCCTGGATCGCATCCGCCACCGGCTGCACCTGCATGACCATGCCGGGACCGCCACCGTAGGGTCGATCATCCACGCTGCGATGCCGGTTGTCGGCGTATTCGCGCGGGTTCCAGCAAGCCAGTTCCAGCAGGCCTTTTTCCAGGGCGATGCGCGGTATCCCGTACCCGCAGCAGTCCCGGATCATTTCCGGGAACAGGGTTACCAGGTCGATACGCATGGCAACCCGTTAAAATTCCCTGTCCCAGTCCACCCGGATCTCACCCTGTTCCAGGTCGACCTGTACGATGACCTGCCCCATGACAAACGGGATCAGGCGTTCCCGGTCACCCTTCACGACCAGCACATCGTTGGCGCCGGTTTCGATCAGGTGATCCACCGAACCCAGTGCTTCGCCCGCCAGGGTAACGACCTTCAGACCCTGCAGGTCGTGCCAGTAATATTCACCGGGCTGCGCAGCGGGAAGCGCGTCCCGCGAAATACCGATTTCGCAACCGGTCAATGCCCGGGCCTGGTCCCGGTCGCTGCAATCCGCCAGCAGCGCGATCACGCCCTTGCCGTGTTGCCGGCCTTCGATCAACGCACGCTGCTGCCAGCGTCCGTCACTGCATTGCAGGTACCAGGTCGGGTAGCGGACGATATTTTCACGCGGCCGGGTGTAGGAATAGACCCGAACCCATCCGCGTACGCCGTAGACGCCCGAAACCCGGCCAACCGGGATAATGTGCGCCTGTGCCCCGGTTTCGCTTACTGTGCCTGCTCCTTGAGCAGACTGGCAACACGGTCGGAAGTGCGAGCGCCCTTGCTTACCCAGTGCTGCGCACGTTCGGCGTCGATCTTTAGACGAACTTCCTGGCCAACCGCGCCGGGATTGAAAAAGCCA
>DRQL01000146.1 GCA_011371465.1 Gammaproteobacteria bacterium
GACGCCCGGAGTCGAACCGAGGTCCACGGATTTGCAATCCGCTGCATAGCCACTCTGCCACGTCGCCAGATAGCTGTTTCCAAAGTGAAAAAACCCCGGTTGGTGTACCGAGGCCATCCCATCTGAAACACGAATTTTGGAGCGGGAAACGAGATTCGAACTCGCGACCCCAACCTTGGCAAGGTTGTGCTCTACCAGCTGAGCTATTCCCGCATGAATCGAGACCGGCTATTCTAGGGATGTAGCGCCCGCTGTCAACTCCCCGGCGCCCGGTCAGGAGCGGCTGTCCGCCGACAACGCCGGCCAGGCCGCACGCAGGTAGATAATCATCGACCAGAGTGTCAGCGCCGCGGCCACGTACAGCAGCACCACGCCGATGTCCGCGGTTGGCATGCCCCACAGGGGATCCCGGTACAACAGCAACAGCAGCGCGACCATTTGCGCGGTGGTCTTGATCTTGCCGATCACGGAAACGGCCACCTGCGCGCGTTCGCCAATCTCGGCCATCCATTCACGCAGGGCCGAAATGGCAATCTCACGGCCCACAATGACCGCGGCGGGCACCACGAACCAGATCGTCGGATTGCTCTGCACCAGCATGATGAGCGCCACCGCGACGATCAGTTTGTCCGCTACCGGGTCCAGGAAGGCACCGAAGGGTGAAGACTGGCCGAGCCTGCGGGCCAGGTAGCCGTCGAACCAGTCCGTCAGCGCAGCCAGCCCGAAAATCGCGGTGGTGGCCAGGTGACTCCAGCTGAACGGCAGGTAGTACACCAGCACGAACACCGGGATCAGTGCGATCCGCAGGATGGTCAGCGTATTGGGTATGTTCCAGGGCATGTGCAGCTCTCAGTTCTCTCCGTGAAAGGTATCATAGATCTGCTGCGCCAGTGCACGGCTGATACCGGGCACCCGGCCCAGGTCTTCCACCCCGGCGCGCATCACTTCCTGCAGGCCGCCAAACTGCTTCAACAGTTGCTGGCGGCGACGCGGCCCGACGCCGGGAATACCTTCCAGCGGCGAAGTCCGGCGCGCCTTGCCGCGCCGCTGCCGGTGTCCGCTGATGGCAAAGCGGTGCGCCTCGTCGCGGATCTGCTGCACCAGGTGCAGGGCCGGTGAGCTTGCATCCAGGTCCAGCTGCCGACCCTGCGCCGGTATGTGCAGGATCTCCAGCCCGGGCCGGCGCCCCGGCCCCTTGGCGACCCCCACCGCCAGGATTTCATTAATCTGCAGTTCCTCGAACACCTGCATGGCAATGCCGACCTGGCCCTTGCCGCCGTCGATCAGCACAATATCCGGCAGGCGGCTGTCTTCTTTTTTCAGCCGCGTGTAACGGCGCAACAGGGCCTGCTGCATGGCAGCGTAATCATCACCGGCGGTGATGTCCTCGATGTTGAAGCGCCGGTAATCCGTTTTCCGCGCTCCTTCCCGGTCGAACACCACACAGGAGGCAACGGTCCCCTCACCCTGGGTATGGCTGATGTCGAAACACTCGATGCGCTGCGGCAACGCCTCCAGCTCCAGTAACTGCTGCAGCATCGACAACCGCTTTGCCATGCCCGCCTGGCTGCCCAGCCGTGCCGCCAGTGCCTGTTCAGCATTGGCCACCCCCAGCTGCAACCAGCGCGCCTTCTCGCCACGCACGCGAGACGACACGCGGACCCGGTGCCCGGCACGCTCGCCCAGCACCTGTTCCAGCAGGTCCACGTCGTCGATGGCCGCGTTGAGCAGCAGCTGCTGCGGAACGGTGTGCGCCAGGTAGTACTGGGCAATAAACGCCGACAGCACGTCCTCTACCCGGCTGTGCTGCGGAATCCGGGGAAAGAAATGCTTGTTGCCGAGGTTAATGCCCTGGCGGATGAAAAACACCTGCACACAGGCCACGCCGCCCGATACCACGCAGGCCACGATGTCCACGTCGCCGGAGGCTCCGCTGACGTACTGTTTTTCCTGCACGCGGCGCAGGCTGGCAATCTGGTCCCGGTACACCGCCGCCTGCTCGTAATCCTGCTGCTGCGCGGCCTGTTCCATGCGCTGCACCAGTTCATCCTGCAGCACGGAACTCTTGCCCTCCAGGAACAGCACGGTGTGCCGCACGTCCTGTGCATAGTCTTCGGCGGATATACGCCCCACACAGGGCGCTGTGCAGCGTTTGATCTGGAACTGCAGACAGGGCCGGGTGCGGTTACTGAAAAAACTGTCTTCGCACTGGCGCACGCGGAAGGTCTTCTGCAACAGGTGCAGGCTCTCGCGCACGGCGCCGGCACTCGGGTAGGGACCGAAATAGCGTCCCTTGCGCCGCCGCGCACCGCGGTGCAGCGCCAGGCGCGGGTACTCGTCTTCCGAGCTCAGGTAGATCCAGGGATAACTCTTGTCGTCGCGCAGCAGGATGTTGTAGCGCGGCAACTGTGACTTGATCAGGTTGTTTTCGAGGATCAGCGCTTCGGCTTCGGTGTGGGTGACAGTGATCTCCATGTCCGCCATCTGTCGCATCAGCGCCTGCGTTTTGGGGGGCAGGCCGCTGCTGCGGAAATAGCTGGAGACGCGCTTTTTCAGGTTGCGCGCCTTGCCGACATAGAGCACCTCGCCCTTTGCGTCCAGCATGCGGTAGACACCGGGGCGGGTGGTCAGGGTACGCAGAAAGGAAGCGGCATCGAAGCCGGTATCCGTCTCAGTGTCCGTCATGGCAGGACGCCGGCAACTCCCTCAGCCGGCCAGCAGTTCGCGGCTGCGCCTGAAAATGTCGCGGAACATGTCGGCGGTCAGTCGCCCGGTGTTGGTGTTGTAACGGCTGCAGTGGTAGGAATCCAGCAACACATGACCGCCCAGCCGGTGTTCGGCGGCGTGCGCAAAGCGGTGGTGCGACAACGGCACGGCAAAAGCCCGCAACACCGCATCGTGTGCAATCTTGCCCAGCGCCAGGATGATACCCGGTTCCGGCAATGATGCCAGTTCGGCCTGCAGGAAAGGATTGCAGTTGCGGATCTCGGCCGTAACCGGCTTGTTCTGCGGCGGCAGGCATTTCACGGCGTTGGATATCCGGCACTGCACCAGTTCGAGCCCGTCTGTTGCCGACTCGGATACCGGGCGGGTAGCAAAACCAAAGTCATACAGCGTCTGGTACAGCAGGATACCGGCGTGATCGCCGGTGAACGGCCGCCCGGTGCGGTTGGCGCCGTGCATGCCCGGCGCCAGACCGACGATCAGCAGGCGCGCATTCGCGTCGCCGAACGGGGGGACCGGCCGGGCATGGTAGTCGGGGTACTGCTGCGAAACATCGTCCAGGAAACCACTCAGGCGCTCGCAACGCCGGCAATCGACGTCAAACACCGGGGCACCACTATTCGCGCACATTCACGACCTCGGCAATCCGTGTCTGCAGGTCCAGTACCACGATCTGATGTTCGTTGGTGTTGGCGATAAAGAGCTTGTTGCGGTAGATGCTGAGGCCGCCCGGCTCATTGAGCTGGTAACTGAACTTGAAGGTGCTCACTTCGTTGGTCTGCACATCGATACGCTTGATCTTGGAATTATAGGTGTCAGCCACCCACAATGCATTCCGGTCCGCGTCCACGGTGATGCCCAGCGGGTGCTGCAGGCGCGCTTCACGCCCTACCCCGCTGCGGTCGCCAAAATCGAACAGCCCCTTGCCCACCAGCGTCCGCACCATGCCCTGGCCCAGCTCGATTTCCCGTACCGAGGAGGTCTCCGAATCCACCGAGTACAGGCGGCCGTCGTGCACCGTCACTCCCGAAGGCTGGGCAAAATCCGCGCGCTCCAACGGGCCGTCGACCAGTTCTTCGCGACCGGAACCGGCGAGCCGTTCAATCCCCAGGTGGTTCAGGTTCATGCGCCAGATCTGGTGCTGGCCGGCCATGGCAATGTAGAGGTTGCTTTCGTGGTAGGTCAGGTCCCAGGGCGAATTGAGCGCCGCGTCCAGGGGCTCACGGAAATTGTCAGCCGTGTAGCGGCCCTGCTTGCCGGTGCC
>DRQL01000147.1 GCA_011371465.1 Gammaproteobacteria bacterium
CCCGTGACACGTTCTGCCAGAACTCGGGCAGCATGTGGATGCTGTAGAACACGCCGCCCAGGTAGGTGAGCGGGGTCAGCACGAAGGTCGGGATGATGGAGATGTCGTCGAAGCTTTTCGCGAAGATGCCGTTCAGCAGTCCCGCCAGCGCAAACAGTGCCGAGGTCAGGAACACGGTGCTGATGATGATGCCCGGGTTGTGGAAGCTCAGGTCGGTGAAGAACATCGACACGCCGGTGACAGCGATTCCTACCGTCAGGCCGCGGGCGATGCCGCCCGCCACGAATCCCAGCACGATCAGGTAGTACGGCAGCGGCGACACCAGCATTTCCTCAATGTGGTGATGAAACTTGGTGCCGTAGAAGGACGACACAACGTTGGCGTAGGAGTTGGTGATGACCGCCATCATGATCAGGCCGGGCACGATGTAGTCCATGTAGCGGAAACCTTCCATGTCCCCGATCTGCGAGCCGATCAGGTTGCCGAAAATAATGAAGTACAGGGAGATGGTGATCACCGGGGGGACGATGGTCTGTACCCAGATCCGTGCAAAGCGCAGCACTTCCTTGATGAAGATGGTTTTCAGCGCGATGTATTTTTCGCCCAGGGTCATCAGAATTTTCTCGCCCGGTTATTTTCTTCCACGATGTGGACAAAAAGCTGTTCCAGCCGGTTGGTCTTGTTGCGCATGCTGAGTACTTCGATGCCGCGACGGGTAAGTTCGTCGAACAGGAAGTTGATGCTGCAGTCTTTGGTGATTTCCGCTTCCAGCGTGGTGTCGTCCACCAGCCGCAGGCAGTGCTGGCGGATGTCCGGGGCCGCCTGCAGCGGGGTTTTCAGGTCCAGCACAAAGGTTTCCGTCTGCAGCTCGTTCAGCAGGCGCTTCATGGTGGTGTTTTCCACCAGTTCCCCCTCGTCGATGATGCCGATGGTGCGGCACAGGTTTTCGGCTTCTTCGAGGTAGTGGGTGGTTAATATAATGGTGGTGCCGTTGCGGTTGAGTTCGGTCAGGAACTGCCACATGGAACGCCGGATCTCGATGTCCACGCCGGCGGTCGGTTCATCGAGGATCAGCAGGCGCGGCCGGTGCACCAGGGCGCGGGCGATCATCAGACGGCGCTTCATACCGCCGGACAGGTCGCGGGCCTGTTCGCGGCGCTTGTCCCACAGCCCGAGCTGTTTCAGGTACTGTTCGGCGCGGGCAAAGGCGGTACGGCGGTCGATGCCGAAGTAACCGGCCTGGTTGACCAGGATTTCCTCGACCGGTTCGAATACGTTGAAGTTGAATTCCTGCGGCACCAGGCCGATCAGCCGCTTGGCGCCGGAGAAATCCTGGTCAATGTCCTTGTCGAAGATCCGCACCTTGCCGGAGGTCTTGGTGACCAGCGAGCAGATGATGCCGATGGTGGTCGATTTGCCGGCGCCGTTGGGACCCAGCAGCGCGTAGAAATCACCCTCCCTGACCTCGAGGCTGATGCCTTTCAGCGCCTGGAAACCGTTGGCGTAGGTTTTCGTCAGGTTCTGTATGGAGAGCGCGTTCGCCATGGGGGAAAGCCGTCGACAGGGGGATGAACCGGTTCCGTCCGGGACGGGCTAAACCAGCATCATGAGCAGGACCACAAAGCCGGCGACCAGCGCAATGGGAATGAGCACGCTCATCCATTCCTGGCGGGAGGCCTCCCGGCGTTCTTTGAACATGGTCTTGAGGCCCGGTCGCACCCACAGCAGGACCAGCACCACCATGACGCCCAGCAGCAGTTTTTCCCACAGGGTCATTGCTTCCATGTGTGGTGTGGTTTCCTGTGTCTAGTATGACGGGCGGTGTTGCCGGAACAGCCGCAGCACGAGCATGCCGACGAGCAGCAGGATCAAGTCTACAGGCAGACGATTTCCGCGGCCAGCGTTCTGCGACAGGCTGCAGCCGCCGCCACCTCCGCCGGAGGAACCGCTGGCGGAGGCCAGCGCGGGTCCGCCGGGATCGGTAATGCTGCCGTTGGCGGTCAGGTCGTCATCCCCCCGCTCGCCGTCCCGGAAGTGCAGGATAATGCGGTTGCCCTGGATTTCGGCGCCGGTCCTGCCGTCGAAACTGAAATCGTACCAGTGCGGGGGGCGGGCAATGACGCCGACAACGGGGTCCCGGACGATGATGTCCGAAGGCAGGCGGCCGAATTTGAAATAGTGCGTCGCGGTCTCGCCTTCGGGCAGGTAGAGCGTCACGGTGGCCGCGCCGCCGACCGGTACCTCGTTCAGCTGGAAAGCGATAAACCCGTGCCTGAAATCCAGGCTGCCGCTGGCCAGCCGTGGTGTGGTATCAGGCGCAGGGCTGGTGATGGCCTGCACGCCTGCCAGTTTCATCCCGGGGTCGGCCGCCAGCGTGATATAGCGGCCGAAAGTATCCGGCAGGGAGGCGACGGAATCCTGCAGCACGTCGGCGATGCCGTCGAGGTTGCCGTCGCCGCTGGCGGAAACCGCGGCCTCGATGAGGTCGGAGATACCGTCGTTGTCACTGCTGGTGAACCCGGCAATCTGGATGACTGAACGGGGTGCTGTCGGGTCGTTGGTCAGGATCTCCAGTTGCGCTGCCGTCTCAATGGCCGTCAGCAGGTGTGAGAAGGTGATGGACAGCGTGCAGCTTTCCCCGGTGGCCAGTGCAGCACAGGGGTTGTTCAGCGCCAGGTTGTCCGTGCCGGTGCCGCTGAAGGGGCGCGCATCGATGGTCAGCGTGTCGATGCCCAGATTGGAGATGGTCAGCTCCAGCGTGCGGTCATCCTGGCCCGGGCCAAGGCTGCCGAACTCCAGGGTGGGACCCAGTGGCGGGGAAAAGGAAACGGTGGGTGCCTGGGGTGCGCCGGTGCCGGTGACCGAAACCGGTAACGACGGCAGGGCAGGGCTGTCGGTGGTGATGTTGAAACTGGCGCTTTTGACCCCGGCTTCCGTGGGTGTGAAGGTGATAAACAGCGTGCAGGTCTGCAGGGGCAGCAGGGTAGCGCCGGAACAGGTCTCACTGCTCAGGCTGAAGGGCGCGGCCAGCAGGTCTGCCGTGAGTGCGCTGACCGTGAACGCGCTATCGGTCAGGTTCTGTACGGTGACGGTTTGTGCGGGCGAGGTGCTGTTGAGCAGGGTCACGCCGAAGTCCAGTACCGAGGGCTGCACGGGTTCTACCACGGTTACGCGCTTCAGCCGGACCAGGTTGGTGCTGTCTACAACGGGTACGGGATCACCCTGGTTGTAACCGAACAGCGGCAGGCTCGACAGGGCACTGAACGCAGGGTCGACGGCACGGATATCAACGGCAGCCAGTGCGGCGATTTCGTCGGCCACCGTGGTGCCGGCATTGTCAGCGGTCATGCCGATGACCCGCCCGAATACGGTGAAACCGCCGTTCTGGCTGTCGAGGTTGGTGTTGTCGCCGATGTTGATAAACCACTGCGAGGTGGCGCTGTCCGGGTCACCATCGACCTTGGCCATGGCAATGGTACCGCGCACGTTGGAGCGTACAGCGGCGAACTCGTTGGGCACGGTCTTGTCCTGGCCGTTCGGGGTCTGGTCGATCACGACCGGGGCCAGGTCGCGGGCCAGGTTTTCGTTACCGGGGACTGGGATGTAGGTGAAACCGCCACCCTGGATAACAAAGTCCGCAACGCTGCGGTGAATGAGTGTGTTGTCGTAACGCCGTATCACCTGGCTGGTGGCCGGGTCGGTGTACTCGATGTAACGGAGGAAATTCGCGACCGTCTGCGGGGCGCCGTCCGGGAACGGCAGGTCGAGCATCTCGATGAAAATCTGTTTGTCCGGCTGGTTGCCGATGGCAAAATCCATGCGCACCACCGTCGCGTGCGACAGGTTGAGTACGAACAGGAGACAACAGGCGGATACCAGCCGGGGTACTGCGTATTTTGGGATCATCTGGACCAGGTGCTTACCAACGGAATACCGCTATTGTAGCAAGCAGTGTGCCGTTACGTAAGCGATTGAATTTTAGGGGATGCGAAAAGAGACGCTGGTATCAGTTGTAAAAAATATCGACACAGAGGGCGTCAACGCGAAACGCCAGGATGGCGGTTTCATTATTAATAACAGGCAAGTGCACTCGCATAGTGGTTGAAATGGATAAAAATTAGTTGTGTAAAAATTTCCGTCGGTTGTTTTGTGGTCCCGGTCGGATCATCGCGAATCACGCACGGCCACGGGTTTGCCGATGGCGTAACCCTGTGCGTAGTCGACCGACAGCTTGCGCAGCGCCTGCATGACCTGCTCGGATTCAACAAACTCGGCGATGGTTTTCATGCCCATCACGTGGGTGACGTAGTTGACCGCGTGCACCATCGCCTGGCTGACGCGGCTGGTGGCGACATCGCGTACCAGTGAACCGTCCAGTTTTACGTAGTCGACTTCCAGCTGTTTGAGGTAGTCGAAGGTGCTCAGTCCCGAACCGAAATCATCCAGTGCAAACCGGCAGCCGAGGTTACGCAGGCCGTTAACGAACTGGCGGGCCACTTCCATGTTGGCGATCACCGCGCTCTCCGTGATCTCGAAACACAGGCGCTTCGGGTTGACGCCGGTTTCCTCCAGCAGCCGGATGATGTAGTCGTAGAGTTTGAGGTCGGTCAGTGACTGGCCGGAGAGGTTGAGTGAACAGGTGGTCAGGTGTCGTGCATCGCTCGTACCGGACGCCAGCATGCGCACCGCCCTGTCCAGCACCCAGCGATCGATCAGCGGCATCAGGTGGTAGCGTTCGGCGGCCGGCAGGAAGGCGGAAGGCGGGATGATGCGCTCCTGTTCCGTGCCGCGGTTTTCCACCATGCGCAGCAGCAGTTCGGCGTGCCGGCGTTGTTCCAGCTGGCCTTCGATGGCAACGATCGGCTGGGCGTAGAGCACGAAGGCGTCTTCCTCGACCGCTCGCTGAATGCGCTGCATCCACTGCATCTGCCCGTGATGCTCGGCGATGTCCTTGTCATCCGGCCGCGAGATATGGACGCGGTTGCGGCCCAGTTCCTTGGCGACATAACAGGCCGAGTCCACCGACTTCATGAGCTCGGTCAGGGGCGTGCTGCTGTCCACGATCGGCACGACGCCGATGCTGACGCCGATGCGGAATTCATTGCCGTCGGCCCGGAAGCGGAAGTCCTCCACGGCCTGGCGCAGTTTTTCGGCGATGTCTTCCGCCTTGTCCAGCGGGCAGCCCAGCAACAGTACGCCGAATTCGTCGCCGCCCAGCCGTGCCAGTACATCCGCCTCGCGCAGGCAGCCGCGCAGCAGGCGTGTCACCTGGCGCAACAGCTCGTCGCCGGTCGGGTGACCGCAGGTGTCGTTCACGATCTTGAACTGGTCCAGGTCGATATAGAACAGCGAGTGCTGTTTTTCCTGCCGGTTGGCGGAATGGATCGCCTGGTCGACGCGCGCGTCGAACTCCACCCGGTTGATGAGACCGGTCAGTGCGTCGTGAGTGGCCTGGTAGGTCAGCTGCATGGCCAGGGCGCGCAGCTTGGTGACGTCGTGGAAGACCATGACCGAACCGATGATCTGTTGCTGCGAATCCATGATCGGCGAGCCGCTGAGTTCAATGGCCGCTTCCGCACCGCCGCCGCGCTGCACCAGCAGTGCCGGGTCGTTCAGCCGGGCCTGGCGGCCGTCTTCCAGCCAGGACTGCATGGGGATGGTGACCGGTTCTTCTCCCGCTTCGTCCATCAGCTGCATCACGCTCGCCAGCGGCTGGCCCTGTGCGTCTGCGTTGCTCCAGCCGGTCATTTTTTCCGCCACGGGGTTGAGGAAGTTCACCCGGCCTTCGATGTCGGTGGTGATGACGCCATCGACGATGGATTCCAGCGTGACCCGCCACAGTTCCTTTTCCTGGAACAGGGCTTCCTTGGCCTTGCGCGCTTCGCTGGTGTCGCGTGCGATGCCTTCGAATCCTTCCCGGCTGCCGGGTTCGCCTTCGCGGTAGTGTGCGTTCAGCGTGACCCAGACGTCGTGGCCCATCTGGTGCTGCAGGCGCGCTTCGTAGTTTTGCAGTGTGCCGAAACTGTTTTCCAGTTCGGTCGTGAAGCGGCGGTGTTCTTCCTCCGACGCGAACCGTTCCGCCCAGGGTTTACCGCGCACATCGTCCGGTGCGTAGCCCAGCATCAGCTCGACCGAAGGCGAAATGCGCTGCAGCAGGCCGGCCTGGTCCACCTGGAAATAGGTGTCCATCATGTCATCGAGAATGCGGCTCAGTTCCTGTTCCGATGCCTTGATTTTCTGCTCGGCCTTTTGGCGTTCGGCGACTTCCTCCACCATGGCCTGGCGCGCCTGCTCGGCGGCCTGCCCGGCGGCCACGGCTTCGTCGCGCGTTCTGGCGAGGTTTTTGACCAGTTCGGTGTTGCCGCGCGACACCTGCAGGAAGCGTTCGATGAGGTCATTGAGCCCGCTGCCGGCGCGTGACAGTACCAGCAGCGCCAGGGTGACCAGTCCCCAGTTCCACAGCGTGGCGTACTGTTGCTGGACCGCCAGCAGGCCAACGGGAACCAGCAGTGCCGGCAGGGTAAAGACCAGCAGCAGGCGGCTGTTGAGCGCGGAACCGGAGAAAATCGCCAGTGCGGAGATCAGCGTAACGATGGGCAGGGTGGTCAGCAGTGCGCTGTCCGTAACGTCCCAGTGGGCCAGTACCGGCAGATGGATGCCCCAGGCCAGGCCCAGCAGCAGGGCGCTGAGGATCTGCAGCCAGCCGGCCGGCTTGCCGAAGTTGCCGGTGATCAGGCTGTCGCTGGTCGATACCAGGCTGGCAATGGAACGCAGCAGGATGGCCACCCCCAGCGCCAGCACGAGCGCATAGCGATGGTTGGGTTCCAGTGCAACGGAAAGACGAACGTAGAGCAGGCCCGCGGCGAGCAGGTGCAGTACTACTTCGAACAGCAGCAGCTTGTACGGGTTCTGGCGGGATCCGGTGCCACCGAAAGCCATCCGTTCCTTACTCCTTCCCGTCCCAGCTGACGGCATGCACGGCTAGCGTAGCGGGAAACAGCACGGATGAAAAGGCCATTAGACATTTGTCGGTTGCTTTGCAACACTGCGGAAAAACGCAGGAGCGGGGTAAGGCAGAGATGAAAACGGTATGGCAATGGCTGCTGGTCGTGAGCGTCGGCAGCCTGATGATGGCGTCGGCTTCGGCCGAAGTGCACAGCAAGCAGGTGCGCTACCGGCATGCGGGTGCGGAACTCGAGGGTTACCTGGCCTGGGACGACCGCTTTCACGGCAAGCGTCCGGGTGTGCTGGTGGTGCACGAATGGTGGGGCCTGAATGACTACGCCCGCTCGCGGGTACGCCAGCTGGCCGAGCAGGGGTATGTCGCGTTTGCGCTCGATATGTACGGCAGCGGCAAGGTGACCAGCCACCCGGACCAGGCCAGCACCTGGATGAAGGAAATCCAGCAGAACACGGCGCAGTGGGTGAGCCGGGCGGACGCCGGACTGACGGTGTTGCGCCAACAGGAACAGGTCGATGGAGAGCGTCTGGCCGCCATCGGTTATTGTTTTGGTGGCGCAACGGTCATGGAAATGGCCTATGCGGGTCTGGATGTCGATTTCGTAGCCAGTTTCCACGGGTCGCTGCCGGTTGCCGATGACCGCCAGCAGCAGGCGATCCGGGCAAGAATCCTGGTGGCACACGGGAACGCGGACCCGTTTGTGCCGACGACGCAGGTGCAGGCTTTTCGCGATGCGCTGGAAAAATCCGGCGCCGACTGGACCATGATGGAATTTGGTGGCGTAAAACACAGCTTCACCAACCCGTCAGCGGCGGACTACGGACTCGATGCGCTGGCCTACGACGCCGAAGCCGACCACCAGTCCTGGCAGATGCTGCTGTGGTTGCTCGAAGACACCTTCAAG
>DRQL01000148.1 GCA_011371465.1 Gammaproteobacteria bacterium
CAGGCGGTTGAAGATAATCAGCAGCGATCCCAGGCAACCCGCCAGTGCCGCGCCGGTCAGCGCCGCGTCGCTGGCGTTCAGCCAGAATAGTGTGGGAAGTTCGAAGTAACGCTCAAACCCGTGCCGGGTTTCCAGCCAGGCCAGTTTTTCGGCAATGGGCAGAATGCCCTCGCTGCCGGACAGGCCTTCGACCTGCCGGGTGATCGATATAAAGGCGATCAGGTAGATACCACCCAGCAGGCGCAGGAACAGCGCCGAAATCAGGCGGTAGCCGTTGCCGGTCGTTTCCTTCATGGCAACAAGCATAGCCGATCATAGCGGGGCTGGTTTGATCACCATCAACTAAGGAGCCTCTGGTCAATTCAGAAACTATGTCATTGCGAGCGAAGCGCGGCAATCTCGTACAATGGAATCCATCCGTTGGAGATTGCCGCGTCACTTCGTTCCTCGCAATGACGAAATTAATCAGAGGCTCCCTAAAAATGCCGGGCAAAAAAACGGCGGCCTGGTCAGGCCGCCGTTGTTGTTCCTGCCGGAACCCGTTCCCGCCGGGTTTCAGCCGCCCATGGCAGCAAAGCTGCGAATGAAGGGGCCGGCCATGCGCGGATCCTTGATCATGGCGGTGTAGTCACCGACATTGAACTTCAGTTTCCGGGAGGTGTAGGCCATGCCCAGTCCCATCATGCCCGGCGGCTTCTTCATCCACTTTTTCCAGCTGTCCTCGGAGGCGCGCAGGTCCCAGTTGAGTTCCTGTCCGGCATATTCGCCGGCTTCCACTACCTTGCCGTTTTCAACGCGGAGAAAGCCGCGTGGCTTGTCTTCGCCGTCTATGCCGTAGGCAATCGTGGAATTGAACCCGATTTTTTCCAGTGCACCGGCCAGGCCGCTGTCCGCATTCCAGCGTTCCTTGAAACCGTTCATGAATTCTGCAGAAAACATATCAGACATTTTTTTCTCCTCAATCTGTTCGTTTTTATTACCGGCAGCCCGCGTCGTCGATCCGGACTGTCTCGTAAAGCGCATCCTTGACCGGGTTATTTCCCAGCGGGGTCCCGGTTCAGAAAATCACCATGTGTCTAAAGATACCATTTTTTGTCATTCATCGTCATTAATACGACTATTTACAATACTAATAATAGACGAAAGGACAGTATGTCAATCCAGAATTTGCGCGGAATGCCGTTAGCCCGTTCGAATGGATCGGAAAATGCAGTTTACGGAGCACGAATTATGCGCGCAGGCACCGCTAACTTACAGAATATCAAGGGAAATACACAGGCTGTAGGCAGGGACAAGGTGGTACGCCTGCGATTCAGGATCGTGGACGGGTCGAGCGGGGATCTGCTGCAATACGGGGATGACCTGTTCTATCTGCATGGAGGCTACGGTGGGGCGTTCCCGAAAGTGGAACGGGCCATGGAAGGCTGCCGGGTTGGAGACCGGGTAGAGGTCATGCTGTCGCCCGAGGAAGGCTACGGGCCACACCGGCCCGAGCTGGTGCTGGAGTTGCCGTCGGCCGGGTTCGAGGGGGATGTCCCGGAGGCCGGCAGTGCCGTCGATGGTGAATTGCCGGATGGTCAATCGGTGATTTTTACTGTGTCGGCGGTGTCCGGTGACCTGGTAAAACTCGATGCCAATCATCCCTTTGCCGGCAAACAACTGGCCTTCGATTTCGAAGTGCTGGAGATCCGCGAGTCCACGGATGCCGAACGTGCGGCCGGTTTTGCCTTTGACGGCATGTTCTGCTGATACCCCCAGCGCTTGACGGGGATCAAGGCGGCCGGGAACCACTATAATCTAGTCTGAAACTGTGCCACACATGCTGGCGTTTTTTACAGGTTTGGACATGTTCAGAAAATTCTCCCTGCTGTTGGCTGTGCTGACGCTGCTGCTGGTGCGGCCGCTGTACGCCGATGTGCTGGTGCTGGTGCACGGCTACGCAACCGACGCGCGCACCTGGGAACTCAGTGGCGTCAACGACGCACTACAGGCGCACGGCTGGCCGCGCGCCGGCGTGCTCCCGGCTGCCTCCGCGGTGTCAGCCGCCAACAAGAGTTACAGCGTGAACCTGCCTGCGCAGGCACCCCTGCTGGTGCAGGCGGATTATCTGCGTGCGGTGTTGTACCAGTTGCGCCAGTATTACCCGCAGGAAAAACTGATCCTGGCGGGGCACTCGGCGGGTGGTGTGGTGGCGCGGCTGGTAGTGCTCGGCAACAACCCGTTTCACGTGGATGAACTGATTACCATTGCCACGCCCAACCTCGGTACCTATCGCGCCGCCCAGGGCCTGGACGTGGTGGACAGCAAGCCGTTCTTCTGTCCGGGGCCGGGCATCGACATGCTGAAGAGTGCGCTCATTGGCGGGGAGTACGATTACCTGCGCGACTCGCGTCCGTTGCTGGTCGACCTGTTACCGGCGGAATCCGGCAATGTGCTGGCGTGGCTGAACCAGCAACCGCATCCCGACATCATCTACTATTCGGTGATTCGGCAGTCGGCGTTTGGTGATGGCGACGAGATCGTGCCGGCCTACAGCCAGGATATGAACAACGTACCCGCGTTGCGTGGACGGGCAAGGGTGCTGGTTACCCCGGCCGGACACTCGCTGAACCCGCAGGATGGTGTATTGCTGGCCGGTATCCTGTCGCAGGGGTAAATGGCCGCCGGGTCAGGCGTTGTACATGACCCAGCCAGCCGCTTAGCGCGCTTTACGGACTTCGTCAAACGGATCGGATTCATCCGTTGACGGAAGTATCCGGTCGCACAGCGGGTTCTTGTCGCCTTTGCAGCGGTCTTCGTCTGCGCTGCGGATGGTGATAGCCGCCCATACGGCCGCGATGCCCCACAGGCCCAGGCCCAGGGCGATGGTATTCCAGCTGGGACCCATCAGGTTGGTGGGGCCACCGGTGATACCGTAGACGATACTGACGATTCCTGTGATCCAGAACACGCCGATAGGTGCTGCACAACAACCGGCGCAACCGAACTTGCACACAGCAAACGGGGGCGTGACAAGAATGAGGGCTGCTCGTTTCATTGGTTTTCCTCAATCTGTTCAAGAGCCTGAACTTCTGTATACCACACTCCCGTTAGCGGGGAAAGGACGGGCGGGCGCTGGTGGTGCAGGATCAGGCGTCGCTGTCTTTTTTCGGGAACGGCAGCACCGGTGCTTTTGCAGTCCTGGCGGATGTTTGCGGGGTTGACACGGTGTGCGTGGGAGCGTTTGTTTTACTGTCCATGCCGCCCAGTATGATACGCCCGATCAGTTTCAGGGCCTTGTCACTTATTTTCATGAATTCGTGGACTTGCCTGCTTTTTTTACGTGTTTATGTGGGTTGTTGTGTATAAAAAATAGCGGCGTCGGCGGATAATTCCTGAACGCTACCGATGCACAATTTGTGTGGCACGGTTGGCAAAATGCCGTCCCGGAAGGGGTTACCCGGAGCCCAGGCGTGGCCGGATTTCGCGCAGCATGGCAGGCAGGAGTTTGGGTGCCGCGGCGACGATATTGCCGCTTTCCAGGAAGTCATGGCCGCCTTCAAAATCGCCTACCAGACCACCGGCTTCGCGCACCAGCAGCACACCGGCGGCAATGTCCCACGCGTTCAGCCCGATTTCCCAGAAGCCGTCGAGCCGGCCGGCGGCGACGTAGGCCAGGTCCAGTGCGGCAGAACCCGGTCGACGAATACCGGCGGAGTCCACGATCAGTGCCTTGAAGGTTTCCAGGTAACTGTCCAGGTGTTGCATATCCTTGTAGGGAAACCCGGTACCCAGCAGTGCGCCGCTCAGACCGCTCTGCGCGGAGACACGAATGCGGCGGTTGTCCAGGAATGCGCCGCTGCCGCGGGTAGCGGTAAACAGCTCCTGGCGCATGGGATCGTAGATGACGGCCTGTTCCAGGCGGTTCTTCTGTTTCAGCGCAATGGAGACGGCAAACTGGGGAAAGCCGTGCAGAAAATTGGTGGTGCCGTCCAGCGGGTCGATGATCCACTGGAAGTCCTCGTCGCCCTTATGCTGACCGCTTTCTTCCGCCAGTATGCTGTGGTCCGGGAAGGCCTTGCGGATGATGGCAACGATTTCGTCCTCCGCCTGGCGATCGACTTCGGAAACATAGTCGTTACGGTCCTTGCTGGTGACATTCAGCTGGTCGAGGCGGTTGAGGTGCTTGATAATAATGTCGCCTGCATTGCGTGCGGCGCGCACGGCAATGTTGAGCGTAGGATGCGTGACTTGCATAGGGGAACCCGGCGGGTGGCGAAACGACAGGCGATTGTACCGGCTGGCCGGCCGGCTGTGAATAGAGTCCGGGCGTGGCCGGTTCGGTTGACGGGGATGCGGGACGGGGTGTGGAGTGTTCCGGGTGGTTTGTCGGATTACGCTGCGCTAATCCGACCTGCAGGAAAGGTAAGATCCGCATAGGTGCCATGTGGTTACGTAGGTTGGGTTAGCGCAGCGTAACCCAACAATGCCAGAGCCCGATCCCCCCGTTCCAGGGTGCGGACCGGCGCGGAGTAACCCGACAAACCGCCTGAAAAAGGGCCTCCAGGCAGGACAATTGCGCGCGGGCAAGCTCCTATCATAAACTGTCTGTATGCAATAACGCTCCGGCACGGGTTGTCGGCTCCATTCTCAAAGAGGTCTTTGTATGAATCGATTGAAATACATTTCCGCTGCGGTGGCTTTGCTGGCCATGCTGCCCGGGCTTCTGTCCGCGCAGGAACTGATGATCTACCCGGCCAAGGGGCAGAGCTCGCAGCAGCAGGAGAAGGACAAGTTCGAGTGCTATGGTTTTGCCAAGAGCCAGTCCGGTTTTGACCCCATGGCGCCGCCGACCACCACGACGGCGCCACCGCCGAAAGAGGCCCCCCAGGGTGGTGTTGGCCGTGGTGCGGTTGGCGGCGCGCTGGGTGGCGCACTGGTCGGTGCAATAACGGGAAATACCAAGAAGGGCGCGGCGGTCGGCGCTGTTGGCGGTGGCCTGCTGGGTGGTGCGCGGCGCTCCGAACAGAAGCAGCGCGAAACGCACAAGCAGCAGCAGTGGGAGCAGCGCGAGGTGCAGAACTATGCGCAGAACCGTAACAATTACAACCGGGCTTACGCGGCGTGTCTTGAAGGCCGCGGCTACACGGTTCGCTAGGGGATGATGATGAAAAAACTGTATATGGGCGTGGTCGTGGCGCTGGTATCCGCTGTCCAGTCGGTAGCGGCTGCCGGCCTCGACGGGTCGTCGAAATTCCTGTGTGCGTCGGTGGATGTCATGGAATGTCTGCCGACCACGGGCTGCAACCGGGTTGCGGCCGATGACGTCGATATCCCGCGTTTCATCCAGGTCGATGTAAAAAACAAACAGATTGTTACCGGCATCAGCGATGACAAACGCAAGACAGCGATCGAGCGGGTCGAGACAGTGGATGGCAAGCTGATGCTGCAGGGTGCTGAAGACGGCCGCGAAGGCGGTGATCGTGACGGAGTGGGCTGGACCCTGTCAGTGTCCGAGGACAGCGGTGACATGGTGATGACGGCGTCGGGTGACGGCGTGGCCTTCGTGGTGTTTGGTGCTTGCACTACCATGTAGGAGAGCAGGTATTGCTTTGGGAGCTTGCGCACACCATCCAGCCAGGGGGATGGTGTACCCCGCAGGCGCTGGCCTGTGCAGGCCACTGATCCGGGCGGGCGTTAGCCCGCTCGCCGCCGGTTTCGGGCGCGGATATGCGGCACAAACGTAGTTGAACTGCGACGGTCAAGAATCATAGGATCGCTTGATGTTGTAGTGAGGACGCAAGGCACATGGAGTCGGTGCAACTACACGCTAATCATCTATTTTTGCGCCTCCGCCAGGAAATTGGGGGCTCGTCTATGGCGATCGCCGTTGATGTCAATTTGTTTATAAAACATATGGTTGGAATGTCTGTTGGCCTTCGCGGTCCGGCCGCGATGGGTAAACTACTCGCCTGTGCAGCCATTGCGCTGTTTATAGTTCTGCCGCAAGTGTCGTTTTCTCTTGAAGTTGTGCCCGGGGATCTGGCTCCACGTTGAGATACCGATGGTGCTCTGAACGCGGCCGATCTGATGGTTCTGGAACGCATCGTGCTGGAGGGTCAGTCTCCGAGTGTAGAAGAACTGCTGGCAGGTGATGTTGCCCCTCTGGGCAGTCCCGATGGCAGGCTGAACGCCGGCGACCTGGTTGTGCTGGAGCGGGCTGTGCTCGGGTTGATCACGCTACCGGTTACAACGAGTAATCTCCCTCCATTGCCAGCGAATATCGGTTTGATTTCCGTAAGTGATCCGGTTTCAGGGCAGGTGCAGGTAACCGGGGAGGCGGGAAGCGTAGCGGGGGATGCCACAGTTGTTATTGTCAACTACGAAACCGGAGACAGTGTACTGGTTTCGGCCAACACGGACGGAAGCTTCGTGGTCGGCCTCCCGGCGATTTTTGGCCATACATTGTCGGTTGCCGTACAGGATTCAGCGGGCAGGACGGGTCCATCGATCAGTGTCGGTGTTGGCCCGATTATCGATCTTCAAGTCACTTCGCCACAGGAAGGAGGGCTGATTGATGCCGATTCAGTGCTGGTGAGCGGCATTATCAATGGGCCTGCGAATACCGGCGTAACTGTAAACGGGCAGGTTGCCTGCGTGATCGGTAACAGATTTTACGCAGAAAATGTGTCTCTGGTGCCGGGCGGGAATAACCTTATTGTCAAGGCAACGACAATGGATGGCGTAACCACATCCCTGACTCGTGCGGTCAGCAGCAGCGGGCCGGCCCTGATAGGGCTCAATGTCGATTCGCCCTGCGGTTATGCGGCACATACTGCCGCGTTCAGGATTGTTAACGACAGCACGTTATCGATTCAGCAGGTCGATATAGACTTTGATGGTGACGGGGTTTCTGACCTGGGCACAACCGATCCAGCGGCCATTCCGGAGTATACGTATCAAAATCCGGGTGTGTACCCGGTAACGGTGACAATCACGGACACGCTTGGCGAAACCCGTTCCCTGGTTTCAACCGTGGTGGTCAGCGATGTATCGGTGACGGACAGTATGCTTCAGGATCTTTATGTGAAGATGAAAGACCGTCTGCGCAGGGGGGCAACAGAGGGTGCACTCAAC
>DRQL01000149.1 GCA_011371465.1 Gammaproteobacteria bacterium
AAATTCATGACCCTGCTGATCGACGACGATTTCGTACAGATTGCCGAAGTCGACGGTGAACCGGCCGCCATGATCGTCTGCCTGCCGAACATCAACGAAGCCATCCAGGACCTGCACGGCCGGCTGCTGCCCTTCGGCTGGCTGAAACTGCTGTGGCGCCTCAAGGTACGCTACCCCAAAACCGCGCGCATCCCGCTCATGGGCGTGCGTAAAAAATACCACCACACGCGGTTCGGCCCGGCGCTCTCTTTCCTGCTGACCGACACGCTGCGCTACCCGGTACTGGCGCGCGGTATCCGGGAAATGGAAATGTCCTGGATCCTGGAACACAATAGCGGCATGCGCAGTATCATCGAATCCCTGGGCGGACGGGCCTGCCAGACTTTCCGCCTCTATGAAAAAGCGCTGTAAGTTCGGCCGCCCATGACTGCCGAACCTTTCACCGCCATCGTCCTGGCCGCCGACCGCAATCCCCATGACCCCTTGCTGGCCGCTTCCGGCGTCTGCTGCAAGGCCTTACTGAAAATAGACGGCACGCCGATGCTGCAGCGCGTGGTCAGCGCGTTGCTGTCCAGTCAACGGGTAGCAACCATCCTGCTTTCCGGCCCGGCGCGCGAACACCTGGCCGGCAGTGAATACCTGTCACAGGCGCTGGATACACAGCAGATCGGCTGGCGTGCAGCCGCCGACAGCCCGAGCAACAGCGCCTGGCAGGTCATGCAAAGCCTGGCAGACACCACACCGGTACTGGTCACTACAGCGGATCACCCGCTGCTGACCGCGGATATTGTCAATTATTTTCTCGATGGTGCCGTGAAAACCGGGGCGGATCTTGCCGTGGGCGTGGTCGGTTTCGACTCGATCCGGGAAAAATTTCCAAAGGCAAAAAAAACCGTCACCCGCTTCAGGGATGGTGATTTCTGCGGCTGCAACCTGTTTGCCTTTCTGACACCGCAGGCACGGCGGGTGGCGTCGGTGTGGCGCGAGGTCGAGCAGCAGCGTAAAAATCCGCTGCGGGTTATCAGCCAGCTGGGCTGGTGGTCGGTACTGGCTTACCTGCTGGGACGACTGACGCTGGACCAGGCACTGCAGCGACTGTCCGAACGACTGGCGGTCAATATCCGGCCGGTACACCTGCCCTTCCCCGAAGCGGCCATTGACGTGGATTCCATTGCCGATCAGGAACTGGTGGAGGAAATCACCGGCAGCGACCGGTGATACTCATGCTGTAAGGCAAAGTCATCGCTGTCCAGCCGGTAACCGCGCACAGCGACGTCGAGCGACCAGCTGTCACCGGCGCGCGCCACGGTATACAGGTAGTACTGCGCACGCCGACCGGGTTTATGGCCGATGGCCGAGGCCGAGGGAATACCGAATACAGGGATTGTCCGCTCCCCCCAGGGGATAGCGGATTCGATCGGTCGATGGCTGTGGCCATGCAGCACCAGTTCGGCGCCGTCGCGCCCCAGAATGCTGCACAGGTCGTTACCGTCCGTCAGCCGCTTGCGCCATTTCTCATCTTCCACCCGGGGCGGGTGGTGCAATAACACCACCCGGAACAGTCCCTGCGCGCCGGTTTCCTGCAATATCCCGGACAGGCGCTGACGTTGCTCCAGGCCCAGCGAGCCGGTCGCAAAGAACGGCGCCGAAGCGGTAGCGCTGGACAACCCGATCAGGGCAACGCCATTGCGTACCCGCAGGCTGGGAAACACCGGCTGCTGCGCCGTCCCCGCACGGTCGTCCGATACCATGTACGGCTCCCACTGCGCGAAGGTCGCAGACCAGGGGGTGCGAATATAGGCATCGTGGTTTCCCGGTACCACGGTCACCCGCTCGGCGCTGCCCAGGCGTTCCAGCCAGGCGCGCGCCTGCGTGAATTCGCTCGGCAGACCGATGTGGGTCAAATCGCCGGTGACCACGATATGCTCGGGATGCACCTGTTGCAGATCGCGCAGCAGAGCGTCGAGCACTTCGCTGCGGTGCTCGTCACGCCGCCGGTGCAACCACGACAGGTAACCGAGCACACGCTTGTTCAACAGCTGTTGCCAATGCACCCCGCGCAGCGTGGTGAGATGTGGATCCGACAGGTGCGCAAAACACAGCCCGACCGGGTCCGGGGCCCTTGTCTCGTCCATCATGTCCTTTTGCGCATTTGTTGATTGATCCATATTCACTGTAGGATACCGTTCGAGGATCCCCTGGCAGGCTGTTGAAAAACCCTCTGGCGGCACGATCCGGCGTTGAAAACCGGCTCAAAATGCTCATTTACTACGTGTAAACTGCGCTTTTCCGCCGGTTTTCGCCTTGTCTCGCACTCACCAGAGGCTTTTTCAACAAGCTGCCAGAAGAGCCCCGTCAGTCCCTTGAAACCAGCGCCCCATTCCAGCCCCTCCCCGTGCATCGGCCTGATCACGAACCCGCACAGCCGGCGCAACCGGGCGCACCCCGACGCGGTGCAGGGCATTGTCGCAAATCACCCGAACATTCACCATCGGGTTACCCCGGACCGGGAGGCAATCCCGGCTGCGCTGCAGGAATTTGCCGCGCTGGGCGTGAATATCCTGGCCATCAATGGCGGGGACGGCACGATTTCCC
>DRQL01000150.1 GCA_011371465.1 Gammaproteobacteria bacterium
AACAGCCACTAAACCGCTTACCCGGCCGGCCTTGTCACGCTGAGCAGGGTCTGTACCATGGAAAAAACCGGCCGGTATTCATTCCTCTTTCAGCATGAAATTCCCAACTGACCTCACCCTGGATCGTGTACTGCACCGGCTGCCCACCCTGGCCAATGTCCTGCTGGCCACCTGGATTGCACTGCTCATTGCGGATTTGCTGTGGCCCCTGGTCGCGGGCAAGCCGGCGACACCGTTACCGGAGAATGTTCCCGTTCCCGTGATCGAACCCGCTGCCAAAGTCAGCGTACCCGGCGAGCAGCAAATCGCAGCCCTGCACCTGTTCGGGAAAGCAGGGACGCCGGACCGGAAAACACCCCGGGTACCCGTCAACGCACCCGACACGAAGCTGGCATTAACGCTCAGGGGCATTTATGCCACGGGCGACAGGCACCAGGGCCTGGCAATCATTCAAAACCGGAAAAAGAAGGAAAACTATTTTGCCCGTGGCGACAGCGTGTTCGGCCTGGCGACCCTGGAAGAAATCCACGCGGACCGTGTCATTCTGTTGAGAAACAGACGCTATGAAACACTGCGGCTGCCGGAAAAGTGGTTTGCCGTTCATTCAGCGGGAAAGGTGAACAAACGTATACATAAACGAATGTCTCCCGAGGAATACGTCGAATCCATGCGGGGGGAAATGAAGAAAATCCATAAAATGACGCTCC
The DNA here is from genome assembly GCA_011371465.1 of Gammaproteobacteria bacterium. Taxonomy (GTDB): domain Bacteria; phylum Pseudomonadota; class Gammaproteobacteria; order DSM-19610; family DSM-19610; genus Thiogranum. Next base: position 708 of record DRQL01000150.1, read on the forward strand.
GGGAAATGAATAACCCCTGGCAATACCTGTATTTTGAACCGGAAATCGTCAATGGCCGCATGACCGGTCTGAAACTGACCGCAGAAGAGGAACGTGAATTTCTTGCCCGGAACGGGCTGGAACCGGGTGACATCATTACCAGCGTCAATGGCATACAGATCAATGGGGGTGGCGGCATGGCAAGGGCCCTCAATGCACTGAGTGATCGCGACGATGAAGACCCGCTGGAACTGACCGTGATGCGCAAGGGCAAGAGCCAGTCCATCCTCATTGAAAACAACCGGGCAGTCACTGACGACAAGCACTAATCCGCTGATATTTATGGTGTATGCCCTGCTTTTCTGCTAGAATTTAGCGGCCAGGACATGCATCGGAAAGAATGCAGAACATATCGTCATCACTCGTATTTTTCTACCGTTCCTAACCACACTTTCCCTTGCCCCTTATTCAGCTACTCCGGAGAATTTGCTATGCGACACCTTCTTTCGCTTCTGCTGTCAGCACTGTTACTGGCACCGACATTTTCCTACGCAATGGGCGGCGGCTCGGGATCAGTCGAAGATACCAAGGCAGCCGCACTCGAAGAACTCAGGAAATCGCTGCCGGAGGCGACGGACGAAGCGCCACCCACACCGATGATCGATGCGCTGCTGGCAAAGGATACCGCCACGCTTAACAAGCTGCTGGAAGAAGGATCAAACCCGAATGAAGCCAATGTGGCCGGTATGAGCATCCTCATGCTGAGCGCCTACACTGGCGAGGCAGATATTGTTAACAAGCTGCTGGACAAAGGCGCCGATGTCAATGCCCTGGACATCAGCGACCGCACACCACTGATGTTTGCCAGTCTGAACGGAAACCCGAAAATCATCGAGGCGATGATCGCAAAGGGTGCTGATGTCAATGCCCTCAGCGGTGAAAACAAGTCGGCGCTGTTTTTTGCGGCCGGCAACGGTAAAACCGATGCCGTCAGGATCCTGCTGAAAAACAGGGCCGACGTTAACGTCGCCGAGGATTCCGGTCTCACTCCGCTGATGGTGGCTGCACAGGAAGGCTATTCTGACACAGCGACTGTTTTGCTGGAGCATGGCGCTGACCCTACGGCAAAAGAGAAAGACAACAAGACCGTGCTGATGTACGCGGTCGAGGGTGAAGATCCGCGACTGGTGGACATCCTGTTGAAGAAAGGAGCCAACCCGAAGGCGAAAACCAGGAAGCGGGAATTCTCCCCGCTCCACTTTGCCATCTGGAAAAACAATCCCGCCATCATAAACGCTCTGCTTGAAGCCGGCGCTGACCCCAAAGCAGCCAATATTGACGGTGATACCGTGCTGATGGCCGCGATAGCACGCAACCGGCTGGCCATTGTCAAGTTACTGGTTGCAAAAGGTGCCGACGTTAACAGGAAAGGCTCGCGGGGCAACACGTCCCTGATGCTTGCAGCACAGGCGGGCCCCGCTCCGCTGGTACAGTATTTCCTGGACAAGGGCGTACCGGTCAACGCGGTGAATGATGACGACTGGAGCGCGCTTACGTTCGCCTCGACGGGCAACCATATTGATGCCATCAAGGTGCTCCTCAAGGCCAAAGCCGACATGGAAGTCAAGGACAAGACCAAGGGCGCCACGCCGCTGTACCTGGCCGCGCTGAACGGCAACCTGGAAGCCACAAAGGTGCTGCTGGAAAATGGCGCCAATCCGAATACAACCGGTTTCTTCGAAACGACACCGCTAATGGAAGTAGCCAAGCGTGGCAGGGCGGTATTCGTCAACCTGCTCGCAGACCATGGCGCTGATGTGAATCTCGTCGACAAACATTCCATGACCGCCCTGCACTACGCGTGCACAACCAAAAACGAGAAGGTCGTGGAAGCCCTGATCAGGCACGGTGCAGACGTACATGTTAAAACCGAGCAAAATGTCACCCCGCTGGTGTATGCCGCCTGGTATGGCGACGAAGGTTCGGTCAGGGCATTGCTGGAGGCGGGAGCCGATCCGAACGTGATCGACAATGACGGCAGAACACCCCTGGATTACGCCATTGAGCGCTCAAGAAGCCGGGCCGTTCTGGATCTGCTTACCAAAGCCGGCGGCAAGCGTTCGGCAGAGCTGAGAACCGGCAAGGCCGGCTGATCATTCGCCTTATGCGCAGTTCGGCAAAAGAGAGACCAGCTATAACAAACCATCGATGCTTCAGGAAGGATTACAATGACCAGGTTACACAACATGATCACACTGCTGTTCCTTTTGGTTTTTACCGGGCAGACAGCAATCGCGGCACAGGAAGTTACCAGCAAGGATTCCGACTTTATCGCCGGCGTAAAAACGGGCAAGACCGAGCAGGTAAAAGCCATGCTGGACAAGGGCGCCGACCCGAATGAAACCGATGCGGACGGCAGCCCGGCCATATTCTTTGCCATCCTGGAAAAGAACCGGCCGATTGCAGACCTGCTGATCGAAAATAAGGCGGATATCAACAAGCCCAACACCCGTGGCTGGACGGCCATCATGCTGGCGGCCCAGTCCGGACAGGTGGAAATGGTCCGGATGCTGATCAGCAAGGGAGCCGATGTCAACCGGAAAACCCGGGCCGGCTGGACGGCGCTGGCGCTGGCCGCGCAGAACGACCATGTAGACGTGGTCAATACCCTGATCGATGCCGGCGCCAAAATCCGCGTCTACACCGCGGACGGATTTTCTCCCATGATGGTTGCCGCCAACCGCGGAAACACCGAAACGATCAAAACACTGATCGCACATGGTGCGGACGTCAACGAAAAAGACACCGACCGCGGGACTACCGCACTTTCACTGGCGGTTGCCGGCGGACACGAAGAAGCCACGAAGGTGTTGCTGGACGCCGGCGCCCGGGTCAACATGATCGACAATTTCGGCCAGACACCGTTGATGTGGGCCGCGTGGATCGGTCACGCCGGTATAACCAACATGCTCATAGAGCATGGCGCTGACGTCAACATGAAGAACCTGGAAGGAAGAACCGCTGTCAGTTTTGCCAAACGCGGCGGACACAGCGAAGTCAAAAACATCCTGATGAAAGCCGGCGGGAAAATGGGGGATACACCAAAACCCGTTCAGTCTGTCCCGCACAAAAGCGGCCTGTAGAACAACCGGAACTGCATCCCTCATGCCGGCCTGCACCGGCATGAGGTTACATAAATGGACCAGGCCCGAATGGCGCTTACCTTAAGGCGCTTTGTCGGATTACGCTGCGCTAATCCGACCTACAAAGCAAGGCCAGCGCCAATGTTACGTAGGTTGGGTTAGCGCAGCGTAACCCAACAATGTCGGAATATGAGCAAAAACAAACTTATGTAGGCGCCATTCGGACCAGGCCCTACTTCTTCAGATCCCTGAAAACATCCTTCATCTTATCCCGACCTTCCGGGTAATAGCCTGCCTTCTCTTCACTGACAGGATTCTCGGGCTCCACAGACTCATCGGCGAAATAATCCTGCATGGCGTTGGGGCGGTATTGCCGCCCGTCCGGGTAGGTCTTGTCCAGGAACGGCACATCCATTGAAGGGGAATTCACTGCGTTCTGTGCACGGTCCCGGCCACTGCCGGAGGAGCGCGACACGCCGCCCGTTCCCGGCGCCTCGGACAGGCCGGATGCCGTACCGCCGCCCGCCCCCGCATTTTCACCCTCGGCGACGCTGCCGTCCGTCGTCACAGTCCCGCCCGGGACAGCGTTTCCGTTTCCTTCAGCGGTCTCTGCCGCACCCTCGGCCATGTACCCTGCCCGCGGATCTGCCGACATACCTGCAGGCGGAGTGATACCCCCGGGTTCAGCCAGGGTAGCGGCATCGTTCTCATCCGGCAGACCACGTCCGGCACCAGGCAGTGGAACAGTGCGTTCCCTGTTTTCAGATTCCGGCACCGTATTCATTCGGGCTTCGGACGGCAAGACACCACTCTCCGGCTTGTTCACCGGTTCAGTGCCTGCAACACCGGTACGCGCATCGTCGGCCATAAACCGGTAGGCCAGTATGGCGGCCGTAACCGCGACAATCAGCGTAAACAACAGGATGATCTGTTTCATTTCCATCACACTCCAGCTATGGATTTCTGTAGCCCGGAACCTCGCGGCAGCTTGCGCGACTCCCGGAGATAGTAGAGTACAGGGATAACAAACATGGACATCAGTGGCGCGGTCACCATACCACCAATCATGGGTGCAGCAATCCTGCGCATAAGCTCTGACCCCGTACCTGTCCCTATCATTATAGGCAGCAGACCGGCGACGATAACGGCTGCCGTCATTGCTTTCGGACGCACACGCATAACCGCCCCTTCCACCAGTGAATCGCGCAGTTCCCGGATCGTAGCCGGCTGGTTTCGTCTTACCGCCTCATCCAGGTAAACCACCATTACCACACCAAACTCGGCCGCGACGCCGGCAAGCGCAATAAAACCGACTGCTGCCGCAACGGAAAAATGATAGCCCAGCAGGTAGATAAACCAGAACCCGCCGATCAGGGCCAGTGGCACGGCCCCCATCACCATGAACGCAACCGCGAACCTGCGAAACACCAGGTACAGCAGCAGGAAAATGATGACCAGTGTCAACGGGATGATATATGTGAGCTTGTTACGCGCGCGTATCATGTATTCATACTGCCCGGTCCATGACAGGGTATAGCCCGGTGGCAGTTTTACTTTCGCACTGACTGCCTTCTGCGCCTCCGCGACATAGGAACCGAGATCCTGGTTGCGGATATTGATGTACACCCAGCCATTCAGCTGTGCATTCTCGCTCTTGATGACCGGTGGTCCCTTGTCGATGCCGACCGTCGCCACATCACTCAACTGGATATGCTCGTCACGCGCGGTCACAATGGGCAGTGATCGCAGTTTCTGGACCGAGTCACGGTAGTAGCGCGGGTAACGCAGGTTAACCGGGTATCGCTCTCGCCCTTCAACGGTATAGGTGACATTCAGACCGCCGACCGCGGTGCTGATAACATCCTGTAATTCGCTGACGCTGAGCCAGTAGCGTGCGGCTGCACTGCGGTTAATCTCGATATTGATATAACGCGCACCGGTTTCACGCTCGGCATAGACGGACCGGGTTCCGGGCAGGGCATTGACGACCGGCTCAATCTGCTCGCCGATTTCCTGGATCACGTTCAGGTCCGGGCCGGATATCTTGATACCAACCGGGGTGTTGATGCCGGTCGACTGCATATCGATCCGGGTCTTGATTGGCATAAGCCAGGCATTGTTGAGACTGGGATACTGCACACGCTCATCCAGTTCTTTCTTGATCCTGTCCATGGTCATACCCTCCCTCCACTGGTCCCGCGGCTTGAGCTGTATGGTAGTTTCTATCATGGTCAGTGGTGCCGGGTCGGTGGCGGTTTCAGCGCGGCCGATCTTGCCGAATACCCGCTCAACCTCGGGCAGGGTCTTTATCAACTTGTCGGTCTGCTGCA
>DRQL01000151.1 GCA_011371465.1 Gammaproteobacteria bacterium
ATCTTGTTGTAAATACTGGTATTTATATTTTTCTATCTGCTTAACTGTAATTTTTACCGACATCTTTAAGAACAAAGATCACTGTGCAAGCGGGCTATTCAGTATTTTTTAATTATTATTACAAATGGTTACTTAACTTTATCCGGCACCTTCGGCACCAGGGGGCATCTGGATAATCTGAACACACTTTGTCTGCACGAATAGCCCTGCGGCAGCCGTACTTCGGCTACAGGCCACACTTATCATTGATTATCCGTGTATTTTTTAGCATTTGGACAGGCCGCCACGATTTGTCGGTTTTTATTACAGTCTTATTTCGCGCAGACCGCTGTACCCGCCACCGGTTCCCGGGTCTCTTCAGGCATGAACGGGCCGGTCACTCCGCGGTAACAGACCCTATCCGGAATGGCGGTCTGGAGCGTCATCAAAATCAAATCGTGCGAACGGGTTGGTGCACGGGATATTCAGACCCCGATATTCGATGGGCTCGACGGCGGGGTCGCCGACCTGCAGGTAGCTGGTTGAAACAATGAACGCAGTCAGCAGTTTCCGCTCGAATTTCTCGACCACGGCACGCGGGCGCCGTAACAACAGGCCTCCCGCAGCCGCTCCCAGCACCGGGACCCGTTCAATGAGCACGACGGCGTACAGCTTCCTGCGCCCGTAATCGCGGGCAAAATCATCACAGAAGGTTGTCAGCTGCGTATCCGCCAGGATAAAGCTGCCGAGTAGCCGGTGCAGTGTGGCGCGCAGGAAATCCCCGGCCACAAAAGCGGATACGCCAACGCCTGCCAGTCCAGCCAGCCCGGCGGTACCCAGAGCGGTTTTCAGGAATGCGCGGCGTGACCACATGGCGGCTCTCCTACAACATCCTGCGTGCAGCCCGCAGCGACAGCGCGGCCGCTGTCAGGCTGGGGTTGGCGCAGGCGCAACTGGGAAACACCGGGGTTCCAACCACGGCCAGGTTACGGTACTGGTGATGTAACTGACCGGCATCCACAACGGAGTGATCCGGCGAATCACCCATTTTCAAAGTTCCCTGCAGGTGCGCTTCCGTACTCCGGTTCCCGCGAAAGTGAATGGCCTCCACGGGCAGGGGCTCCAGGATGCCCGGCAATTTTTCCAGCGCCACCTCGATACCCCTGCGGGCATAATCCGATTCACCCTGGTAGGTTACCGTGGCCTGGCCCGTGTCTTCCTGGATGGTAACGCGGTTGTGGCCGGCCGGTATATCTTCCGCAACGATTACCAGCGGCAGGGTTTCCCGCCAGCGCCCGGGTTCCTTGCGCAAACCGTGCGACCACCGGTTTTCAAAATAGATCAGGCAGGAAGCGTGGTCCTTCCTGAACGCCCCGTCATAGAGCGAATAGTTCAGGCCAGTGGTGATGGTACTGCCGTCAAAGTTGTCCAGCCCTTCCAGGAACACTTCGACGTTCACGCCAACCTGTTCATGCAGACCCTGCCCCGCATTCCCGGAGTCCATCCCCGAGCGCAGCAGGATGGCCGGACTCTGTATGGCATTCGCCCCCAGCACAAAAAGATCTCCGGCAACACGGTAATCTTTCCCTTCCTGCCGGAACACCGCCTTGTTCACCACCCCGCCCCGTGCATCCAGCGACCTTACCTCCGAGTCCAGGCAGACATGCACGCGGGGATCGGTGTACACCTTTTCAAAACCGTTCAGCGCAGTGAACTTCGCCTGTATCGGGCAGAGATTACAGCGGGCATTGGAACAGCACGCCGGTCGGGTATCCGTGGCGACGCGGGCTCTTGCCGTGGGCATGACAAAATGCCGCTCCGGCTGTTTCTGTTTCATGATCCGGTCAATGGCGGTCGGCCGGTGCGGTGGTTGCGGGTAGGCGGTGGAGCGAGGGAACATGGCCGCCATGTCCGGGTCCCCGGAGACCGCCATGATCGCCTCGGCTTCGGCATAATAAGGCTCCAGGTCGGCATAGCTGACGGGCCAGTCGTCCGCAACACCGTACAGGGATTTTGTGCTGAAGTCCGAGGGGTGCAGGCGTGGTGTCTGCGCGAACCAGCAGTTGGTCCCGCCGCCAAACCCAACCGTGAAGTTCCAGTATTTTTCTGTCTTGTTGGTAAAAGTGTCGCGGTGGTTCATGCGTGCATTCACACCACGCTTTACCTGCCAGTCCCAGGACTGGTAACCACCCCACTCGATCACCAGTATCCGGCCCTGTATCCGCTTCAGCGCTTCGACCAGGAAAAACGAAGATCCGAAACCGGAGCCAATGACGACAAGTTCGTACCGGTTTTTGGCTGCGCGACTGGCCGGAACAACCTTCAACTCCATGCTAACTGCACCTCCGCCTTACCGGTGACGTAACCCTCCCCGCGCATGGCACACTGGCTCCGATGGTATACGATAGTGAACATCGCCTGTTCTGGTGCCCGGGGCCGGAATCGAACCGGCACGGTGTTGCCACCGAGGGATTTTAAGTCCCTTGCGTCTACCAATTTCGCCACCCGGGCTGTTTCATTCCGCAGGGTAGTCTAACGGGGAATGAAAAGAGTTGGAAACCGGCCTGAACAACGCGAGCGATTGTTGCCGGGCAGGAAAGCCGTGTTCGCCAGTTTTCTGCGCAGGCACCTGCCGTTGCATCCGCGCTATCATCGAACAGGGAGCAGGAAACCGTATCGGACCAGCCGTTCCGGAACACCGGGTGAGCCGGTGACACTGGCAACGCGCTGTACAAGGATAAGCGTAAACTGCCGCACGAGACGCCATGCCGACCAACCACGAGGTCTATGCCCAGTCGGCGAGCAG
>DRQL01000152.1 GCA_011371465.1 Gammaproteobacteria bacterium
ACGATGCCGTGCGTACCATGTCCAGGCCACCGGCATTGGCGACAACCTCGACCTGTACTCCCGGTTGCTGGTAGCTGCGGAGTATCTGTTCCGCCTTTGCCAGCAGGCTGGAGAAGCGGGCTTCGTCGGACTCGCCGATATGCAGGATGACGTGCTGTGTAATGTGGCTGGTACCGTTCTGCACGAGTTGCGGCGGCGGGCTGCCATCGCGCAGCGAGTGACCGAGCCAGCCGGCTCCAAACGCCAGCAGGGCCACCAGCAGCGAGGCGGCCAGGCGGGGTAGCGGGATTTTACGCAAGCGCTGGCGTATGCCGGGCAGGGTCCGGGTTGGCGCCGTTTCGTGTTCGAAGGAAAAGCGCACCCATTCCTTGGTGCGGTGCAGGTCGCAGGCGCGTTCCCGCAGGGTCTCGTCCGATTCCATTTTCAGCAGCAGGCGGCTTTTTTCAGCGGCGCTGAGTTCGCCGTCTACATAGGCGTGCAGGATGCGCTCGATGCGAGATTCCGGTTCGTTCATTTTACGCTCCGCAGCAACGGTGCTGCAGCGGGTTGCCGGTGACCGGAGTGGACCAGGGAGTGCTGCAGTGAATGTCTCGAAGTGTACAGGCGGCTCATGACCGTGCCGATCGGGATGTCCAGGATTTCGGCGACTTCCGCATAGGAGAAGCCGGCCAGGTCCACCAGCGTGACGGTCTGCCGTTGTCCGACCGGCAGTTTCAGTATGGCGCGCCGGACGGTGTCCACGATTTCCTGTTCGATGCTGCCAGTCTCGGCATCGCTGTCCGTGGACAGGTCGAGTTCGTCGATGTCGATGGTCGGGCGCATGCGGCGCAGGTGCTGTTTCCAGCAATTGCTGAGGATGGTGTACATCCAGGCGTTCAGGCGTTTTTGCTCGCGCAACTGGGAAATGCGTTGCAGGGACAGCATCAGGGTTTCCTGTACCAGGTCATCGGCGACCGATACGTCTCCACACCACGCCAGCGCGACCCGGAACAGGCGGTCGCGGTTTTCGGCGATTTTCCGGCGCATGCAGTGCGCGGTGAAAAGACGGTTTATGAGTTCCATTACCAGATTAGATGTACCGACCCCGGTTTTTATTCATTACATTCGCCTATGCGCACGGGCAGAATTGTGAGAGGGTGCAGGGAACGTCTGGATAATCCCGTACATAGCCCCTGATGATCGACGTATATTCCGCCCAGCACATTATGGATGCCCATATTATCAAGGGTTTGCTCGAGAGCGAAGGGATTCCTGCCGAGGTGGTCGGGGATGCGCTGCAGGGCGGTATCGGCGGTTTGCCGGTCAGCGGCCTGATCCGGGTCCGGGTGGCGGCGGCGCTTGCCGACCAGGCGCTGGCCCTGATTGCGGATTTCGAGCGCGCCCGACCTGTATGGTAAGCCGTAAATACAGGCGTTTGGTCAGTCATCGATGGTATACTCGGGGTGCAGAACGAGTAGAGGATTCAGATGTGATACCGGGTGTGCATGCAGGCGCAATGAGCTGGGCGGTTGCCCTTTTGCTGTGGCCGGGCGGTGTGGTACACGCGGCCGAAATCTACAAGTGGTCCGGTGCGGATGGCGTGACACATTATGCGACTGCGCCGCCTGAAGCCGACCTGGCCGGTCTTGAAGTGCTGGAAGTGACGGCGGCAACTCCCGCGGTGTCTCCGGCCGCGAATTACCAGGCGGTACTCGATGTCGCCGGCAGTATCGAAGCCAGCCGTCTGGCGCGTGAACGCGTCCGGCTCGAACGGGAAAAGCTGCGCCTGCAGGAGCGTCGGCTGGCGGCGCAGCAGGCGTACCGGGAAGATCGCGATGCGGGGGGTGGCGTCTACTACCTGCCGTATTACCGGTACCACCGGCCCTATCAATCACACGGGCCGCACAGACCGCTCAAACCCTATCCCTACACCTACGGGCAGATTCCGTCGCCGGCCCCGCACAGCAACGGCGGCAGTCCGCCGGGGCGTGTCAATCTGAATCGCTAGTGAAGGTGTGCAGCGCTATGCGCTTGCCTACCAGTCCATCTTGACACCGAAGAACAGTGCCCGGTTGTCGTTGACCATATCCTTGAACTGCAGTGCCAGGATATGACTCCGGTTCAGGTAGAGTGTGGCATCACGATTGGCCGCCAGTCCGGCCGCCACCCCGATGGCCTTGATGCCGACCCTGGGAACCCCGGCCGACAGCAGGGCGTTTTCGGAATACGATTTAATGAAACGGCTGATGCGGTGCTGGTTGCTTCGATAGGCGCGCCGGTATTGCTGGTCGGACATGCCGGCGGTAAACGTCTGCCAGTGTTGTGGCCGGTCGACGGAAGATTCGCCTACGGAAAAGACCAGGTCTTCGGCCTGCAGCGGTGCGCTTATCAGCAGAGCGGCGATAAAAACAGCGACTGATTTTCCTGTGATGCTTTTCATCACACCCACCTCTTATGTGATGTATCTGACCGTCATGCTTCCCGATACGGGCTCCCTCCGGAGCAGGACCGTCTTTATTATTATCACTGATGCTAGCATAACTGTGACAAAAAGTGTCACAAATTTGACCAATAAGAAAAATTAATAGTCTTTATATTACTAACGGTTACAAATCATTCTCCCTGTAACTTCTTATTTTCTGCGAACTAGTTTCCGCCGGATCGCGCATCCAGGTTTTTCAGTTCCCAGGCGCGACTGGCTACACAGCGATCGTAGTCTTTCTGTGCGGATTTCCGGGCCTCGGCGCGCACGGCACTGCCGCTGCCCATACGCACGCGCGGCTCGCGGTAGACGCATTCCTTTTTGGCCTGTTCGATGTGCGCTTTGTCGATTTCGGGCGCCCGGGTCGGGGCGGGTTGAATGGCCTGTGAGCCTTCGATTTCGACACACAGGTAGGTGTCATCCGCGTTGTGCTTGCAGTCGAGGAGAATCGCCTGTGCCGGTGCCGTGAGTGCCAGGACGGGCAGGAGCATAAGCCAGTGAGCCGGTTTGGACATGGGTGAGCCTTTGTTCTGAATAGTGGAGATGAAGGATTCCGGTGCCGCTCGCGCGGGAAGGTGGCGCGCCCGCGGGCCTGCAGCCTGGCATTGTATAGGGGCCGTACCTTGTGCGCCAACACACCGGGTACAGGGGTTTCAGCTGTGCGGATGTTTTTCGCGCTGGCGGGTGCGCGGAACCTGTACCTGTGGCCGGAACACGCTGTGGTTGTGGTTGGGAACGCCCCAGCTGGTGTGCGGGCGACGAAACTTGCCGCGGTTGAAACAGTGCATCCAGCGTTTGCGCAGCAGGCGCCACAGGGGGCCGGAGATGCCCAGCCCGCGCAGGATGCGCTGGCTGGAAGGTAACAATGGCGGGGCCAGTCCCGGTAGCACCCAGTTACCTGCAGCGACGGCCTGTTGCTGCAGGTAACCCGGCAGAAAGTCGGCTACTGCCGGGTCGATATAGAAGGCCGGCAGCAGGCCGATGTCCTGCTCCCGGACATGACCCTGTTCAATCAGCAGGCGGGTCAATGGTGTGCCCGGGTACAGGCGTACCCCGGTCATGGCCACGACCGCTGTGGGTTGCATGCGTTGCAGCACCCGGCAGGTTGCCCGCACGCTGGATTCGGTTTCTCCCGGTGCACCGAAGAGTACTGTTTGGCACACGTTCATCCCGGCGTTCATACAGTAGCGATTGGCGCGCTCCACCGTCTCCGCGTCGAAGGATTTACCCAGTCGCCGGAGTTGCCGGTCATCTGCGGCATCGCTTCCGAGTTCGATCGACTGGCAACCGGCTCTGGCCATCAGGGTCGCCTGCTGCTGGTCGAGTTTGACCGGCGTTGCGTAACAGCTCCAGGAGACATCCAGGTTGCGGCGCAGTATTTCCGTGCAGAGGGCTTCCACGTGGCCGTAGGGAAAATTGAGGATGGAATCGACAAAGAACACCGGGTGCGTTCCATAGTCCCGTTGCAGGGCTTCCAGTTCATCCACCACGTCGCCGGCTTCGCGGCAGCGGAAGCGATTGCCTTCCAGCAGCGGGTAGGTGCAGTAGCTGCAGCGGAACACGCAGCCGCGTTTGGTCTGCATGTTGCCCGTGCCGCCGCGGCGTACATAGCGCGCATAGTCGAACAGGTCACGGGCCGGGCGCAGATCCTGCGCCCAGTGCCGGTTGCGGCGCGCTACGACCGGGGCGGGGGGCGTGGAGTCCGCATGCGAGGTGTGTGCCCGGCTGACCAGGCCGCTGATGCCGGACGGATCCTGTGCACGACCGAGCGCATCCAGCAGTTCGACAAAGACCTGTTCCCCTTCACCGGGGATGCCCCAGTCCGCACCGAGGACGTCCATGTAGGCTTCCGGGAGAATGGAGAAGCCGGAGCCGCCGAGCACGATCGGCGCGTGCGAGACCTGGCGCAGGCTGTCGATGACTTCCCGGTGCAGGTGCAGGTAATCCACGGTCAGCGGGTAGGCGGCATTGTCGACGTTGCGCAGGGACAGGCCGATGACGTCCGGGCGGAATACCGCGACCTGCTCGCGCAGGTCACGCAGGGGATGACGGCCAAAACACAGGTCCGCTACTTCGACACGGTGGCCGGCCTGGCGGACCGCCGCCGCGATATAGGCCAGGCCGAGCGGAAAGATGGGGTCGGGGATCTGTTCGCGGTTGGCGGAGACCAGCAGTACACGCACGGTGCTCGACTCCGGTCAGGGGGTGACCACCAGCGTTCCTTCCATGCCACGCTCGCGATGACTTTTCATGAACAGCAGTTTCTTGCTGCAGTAGAAGGTGTAGCTGCCGGGTACCTTTGGAGTGAGTTCGACTTCACGCTGGCCGCCCGCGGGTACGTCGACATCAACATCCAGGCCGCCATCCCGGTTTTTGAGCGTGAAATTGTGGGGCGTGATGCTGTCCGTGTTGTGCAGTTCGAGTACCAGTGTCTGTCCGCTGTTGATCGTCAGCTGGTGCGGCGTGAAGCGGTAATCACCCAGGGTGACGGTGATTCGTGTGGCACCGTTATCGCTGGCATGGGACAGGCCTGGCAGCAGAGTGCCGCCGATGACCAGTACCGCTATGAGTGTGGTTGTCTTTCGCATCCCGGGCCTCCTTCGTGGCGTTGCCATCGACTGTATTTTTGTGTTCTGCCAGTGTTATGACCGCAACCGGCGGGGAATATTCGCCGCCACCGGCGTACCGCGGCAGATCATCGCCCTGCAGTTAACAGTGTAGCGGCAGTTGCCTGGGTAATGTGGCGCAGGAAGCGAAAATCCAGCGTATCCGCGGTATCGGTCGGCCGGTGGTAGTGCGGGTTACGGAAATTGGCGGTGTCGGTCAGCATGATCGCGTGGTAACCCTGATCCCAGTAGGGTTTGTGATCGCTGCGCAGCGCGTCCCGGAAGAAACCGCCGACCCGGTTGGCGCTGAACAGGGGCAGGGCGGGGGCATAGATGGCCCGGGCGCGTTCAAAGCGGTTGCCAAGTCCGCCGGACCACAGGTTGCCCACTACCGCGACAAAGTTACCGGTGGTGGGGGGCGAAAACAGCAGGGGGATTCTGGCCGGTGTGCGCTGGGTGTCGGTTTCGCCGCTGGTATAGCCCACCATTTCAAGTACGATGGCGCCGTCCAATGGCTCATTACGGCGACGGATCTGCTCGACGTGGTAACGGCTGCCGTCCCGGCCGGTCTCCTCACGGGCAAAAAAGCAGAATCGGATGGTCGGCTGCACTTCAGCCTTGGACAGGACCCGGGCGATTTCCAGCACCGCTGCGACGCCGCTGGCGTTGTCGTCGGCGCCGGGACTGTCGGCCACCGTGTCATAGTGTGCCGCCACTTCGAGGATGCCGGCCCCGCTTGCCCTGCCGCTGCGCGTCGCAAGGATATTCACGAATGCGTCTGCATCGTCCGGCTGTGCGGTAGCCGGTCCTTCCTCGAACGGCCGGTAACCAAAGTCCAGCAAGCGGGTGCGGATATAGTCCGCCACCCGGCGCGTAGCGCGCCGGTCCTCCGCCGGGCGCGGCCCGGCGTCCGCCAGCGCGGCAACGTGCCTGCGCAGCTGCGTTTCGCTGATCTGCGCCACCAGTTCCTGTACGTCCCGACGTGGCGTATGGTCGCTGCAGGCGGCGAGCAGCAGTACACCGGGCAGTAACCGCAGCAGGCATTCAGGGAGCCTCCTGATCATTCGTTTTCCGTCATTCCGGCGTATGCCGGAATCCAGGGGCATGGGGGCGGTCGGCCGCTGTGGTTTCCATGCGGTTAATCTACCACAGCGGGCTGCCCGCGCAGCGCCTGGAGTTCAGTCCTTTGCGGCAGCGGCCGATGGATTCGATGATGCAGGATCGACTGACACTGGATGGAGAAAAGTTTTTGAAACCATTTTTACAATACCTGAGTTGTGCCTGCCTGCTGGCAGTAAGCCTCGCTGCGCAGGCGGGCGCGGAAGAATCGTGCGCCTACGTATCCCGGGTCAACCAGGTCGATGGCTGGCCGGACGTGGGCTCCCGGGAAGCGTTGAGCCGCCGGATTACGCCCGGCGGGGTGGTGAACTGCTCCTTCTTCCCCGACCAGGAGGAAAAGCTCAATGTGCTGGTCCGGCAGGAGCAGGGCCAGTACCACGGCATCGGCTACCGGATTTTCTACACGGATGGCAGCGGCATCATCCAGGGAGACGCGGACAGTCCGCTGGACGGCAGTGGCAATAAAGAGCACTGGAAACTCCGGTGCAGAAAGCACCCGAAGGACCGGCCGGGGGAGTGCGTGCTGCACAAGGGAGATCTTTTCATTCACCGTTTCACGGATGGTTCCTTCATGGTGGATGTGGGGACAGCTAAAAAACCGGGTAGTGAACTGCTGGTGCGTATCGACGACGAAGCGGCGTTTACGGCCGATGCGCAGGCAGGTTTCAACGCGGAGCAGACTCGCCGGATGCTTGCGCAGATGGCGACGGGCGAGCGCCTGACCACCCGTTACCAGGATGCGGAAAAGTCGATGAAGTCGGACCGGACCATCAGCCTGTTTGCGTACCCGCAGGCGAGCGCGATCGTGGAGCGGGTGGCGGATGACCTGTTTACCGACCGGCGCATCACGGCGGAGCAGGTGCGCGAGGTCATCGCGGCGACGGACCGGGCGGCGGACCGGCGCGATACCGACGCGATCGGTGCCTACCTGGGCAAGGCCTTTATGAAATACGTCGATGTGCCCGGTGCGGCGCTCCCGGTAACGGCCAGGGTGGACCGGGAACAATACCTGGACATGATCCGTAAGGGCTGGGTGGAGCTGGAGGACTACAGTTACCAGCGCAAGGACGTGGTGGTCCACGTGGCGCCGGACGGTGCGAGCGCCGAGTCGAATTCAACCATTGTTGAAACGATCACCCGGGACGGGCAAAAAATGGTGAGCAAGGTGCGCGAGTACGCGCGCTACCGGATAGAAGGGGGCAGGCCGGTGATCGTCCGGCTCGAGACCCAGACCCTGGTGGGGGATACCACTCCCGAGTAGTCGCCGGCTGTTCAGGTCGGCGTCGCGCCGCAGGCGGTCACCGGGACGTCCAGTGCCGTAGCGGGATCATGCTGCTGGATCCATTCGAGGATGTCCTGCCAGGGAGTGACATCTTTCAGCGCAGCGCGTTCCATGAGTTCACAGACGCCGATTCCCTTTTCGGCCGCGCGTACATAGTTCTGGGTATCGCGGATATGGGCAATGACCGGGATATCCAGGTTCTGCAGAAAGCGTTCGAGCATGTCCAGTGAACGGGTGCGGACCCGTGTCCGGTTGGCGATGATCGCGATGCGTTTGTTAGCGGCGCGTGCCTTGCCGACCAGCAGCAGGTCGCGGATGAAATTCGCGGTGGAACGGATATCGATCGCTGAAGGCAGCACCGGCACGAGGATGATATCGGACTCGCTGACCCGGTCTGCCAGGTCGAAGCCCACGTGTCCGGCCGGTGTGTCCTGGATGACATAGCGCGTTTGTGAATCCACCCGCAGCTGCCAGGAACGGGTCATGCCGGCCGGTGGTGGTTTATGTGCTTCGACGCCGCGGATGCCCGGTAGCTGCGGATCGCGCGCCTTCAGCCACTGCGTGCTGGAACCCTGGGCGTCGTAGTCAAACAGTTCCGTGGCATAGCCCTGTGCCAGGCAATAGCTGGCCAGGTTGGTGGCCACGGTGGTTTTGCCGCAGCCCCCCTTGGTATTCATTACTACGATTCTCAGCACCACCATTCACCGGAAAAGCCAGGTTGAAAGAAGACAGACATCGATCTGTCTCCTGTAACGGCTTTTCCGGCGATTATTTAAGGAATCCCTGATTCACCCGTCATTGCGAGGAACGAAGTGACGCGGCAATCTCCTAACAGACTGATTCCGGTTTATGAGATTGCCGCGCTTCGCTCGCAATGACGGCTGAATTCCGGGTCAATCCGGGGTTCCTTATGAAAATACGGTGGTGAGTGCGGCCGCGACCTGCTGGGATTTGACCAGGGCGAATAGCAGCATGGTCAGGATGGCAACGATTCCAACGTCCGATTTGATGAAGTTCATAACGGTTTCTCCCATCTTGTTCTTCCCCGGTTTACCCGGAAGCCGGTGGTTATTTTTCTGTCGTACGCCTGAATACAAGCAGAATTCGAGCCACAAAGAGATTTGTTACGAATTTGAGCGATTTAGCGGGGCTTGTTCAAAACGGAGAAAAGTAATGTGTAATATATACTGACGTCAATCAGCGACACCTGTTACAAAACAATCGGATAGAATTCCGGTAAAAACTACATTTGTACTAAAAGTGTAAAAATATACGACATTTGTGATTGGTGCAGGTTTGCCTGCGACTGGCTGACCGCCTCCGGGGTGACCGTGCTGCGCCAGCGCGGCGTCCCTCCGGGAACGCATTCCGCCGGGGGTACGGTATCACTCGGCGACGGTGTCGCAGGGCATGGCCGTCAGGTGCCCGCTGGCTTCCAGTGCTTCGTTATACCCGAACAGGCGCAGGTCGGTCATGCGTTGCGGGTAGAGGATGCCGTCGAGGTGGTCACATTCATGCTGCACCACACGGGCATGGAAGCCGTGTGCTTCCCGTTGTATGGCCGTACCCTGCGGGTCAACGCCCGAATAGCGGATGTGCGCATAGCGGGACACGACACCGCGCAGGCCAGGCACACTGAGACAGCCCTCCCAGCCTTCCTCCCGTTCATCGGACAGCGCCTCGATGACCGGGTTTACCAGTACCGTGCGGGGTACCGCGTCTTCCTCCGGGTACCGCGGGTTGGCTTCGAAACCGAACACGACCACGCGCAGCCCGACGCCGATCTGCGGCGCTGCCAGCCCGGCGCCGTCTTCCGCGCGCATGGTGTCCAGCAGGTCCTGTACCAGTGCATGGAGCTCAGGCGTGTCGAAGCGGTCTACCGGCCTGGCAACCTCCAGCAGGCGGGGATGTCCCATAAGCAGGATTTTCCGTACTGCCACGGTGTGTTTCCTTGTCGGCTGCGGCCCGTCTGTTGATGTCCGGACTCAGACGGAAATCACGCCCTTGTCCCACAGGTAGATCAGCACAATGGCGACGACCAGCACAACGGCGGCCAGTTGCACGAAAGCCCGGACGCGGCAGTAGCGGTTGTTTGCGCATTGTTTGAGTTTTTTCATGCCGTCTGCACCCTGTATTTCCACCACTATTCTAGCATAGACGGAAAACGGGGAACGCGCTCCCGACCGGGCCGGCAGGTGAACAGCCGCTGTATGCTACCATGTGCGGTACCTTTTTCCCGGCAGCAGTATGGGTAACGGATGGCTTCTGTCCGGTTCCGGTTTTACGAAGAACTCAACGATTTCCTGCCTCCGGCGCAACGCAAGGTGGAGTTTGAACACCGCTTTGACCGCCGCACCTCGATCAAGGACATGATCGAATCGCTGGGCGTGCCGCACCCGGAGGTGGACCTGATTTTGGTCGACGGCCGCTCGGTCGGTTTTTCGCATATCGTCCGGGACGGTGAGCGCATCAGTGTCTACCCGGTCTTCGAACGCCTGGATATCACCCCGCTGGTACGCCTGCGTCCGCAACCGCTGCGCAACCCGCGCTTTGTCGTGGACAGTAACCTGGGGAGACTGGCGCGCTACCTGCGTCTGCTGGGGTTCGATTGCCTGTACCGCAACGATTACCGGGATGCCGAGGTAGCCGAAATCAGCCGGCAGCAACGGCGTATTGTGCTGACCCGGGATCGCAGGCTGTTGCAACACCGGGTCATCGAGCACGGCCTGTTTGTGCGCAGTACCCGCCCCGCACAGCAGGTGAGCGAAGTGTTGCAGCGACTGGACCTGTACCGGCAGGTGCGGCCGTTTACCCGCTGCAGTCACTGCAACGGTGTGCTGGTGCCGGTGTCGAAGGCGTCGGTGAACGCGCTGCTGGAACCGCGCACCCGCCAGTACCATGAAGTATTCCGCCAGTGCCCGGACTGTGGCCGGGTGTACTGGCAGGGCAGTCACTATGCCCGTACGCTCAGGCTGATCGAGCAGTTCATGCAGCCGTCGTCCGGTACGGGTCTGGTAGTGGCGGACGACAGAACGCAGGGCGGGTAGCGGTTTGCCCGATACCGGCTGCGAGGATGGCCGGATCGATGCCGGTGGTTTCTGTAGTACCATCACTGTTCCCCCTGAAACCGGATAAGCCAGATGCAACCCATCGTCTCCGTTCGCGACCTGTCGAAGACCTACGGCAACGGTCACCACGCGCTGAAAGCGGTCAGCCTGGACATTGCGCGTGGTGAAATACTGGCGCTGCTGGGACCGAACGGGGCGGGCAAGACCACCCTGATTTCGGTGATCTGCGGGATCGTCAATGCGAGTTCGGGCGCGGTCGCGGTCGCCGGCCACGACAACGTTCGGGACTACCGCGCCACGCGCAGCATGATTGGCCTGGTGCCCCAGGAGCTTACACTCGGCGCGTTCGATACGGTCTGGAACACGGTGAAGTTCAGCCGTGGCCTGTTCGGCAAACAACCGGACCCGGCCTACCTCGAGCGCCTGCTCCGGGACCTGTCCCTGTGGGACCGGAAGGACAGTATGCTCATGACCCTGTCGGGCGGCATGAAACGCCGGGTGCTGATCGCCAAGGCCCTGTCCCATGAACCCACCGTGCTGTTCCTGGATGAACCCACGGCCGGGGTGGACGTGGAGCTGCGCCGCGACATGTGGGCGCTGGTGCGTCGCCTGCGCGAATCCGGGGTGACCATCATCCTGACTACCCACTATATTGAAGAGGCCGAAGCCATTGCCGATCGCGTGGGGGTCATCAATGACGGCCGCCTGTTGCTGGTGGAAAACAAGCTGGAACTGATGCACAAACTCGGCACCAAGCAGATCCTCCTGGAACTGGCGACCGCGGTGACCGGCGTGCCCGCAGCGCTCGCCGGCTGGTCGCTGGAACTATCGGAGGACGGCACGCGGCTCAGTTACCGCTACGATCCGCGCACGGCCGATGCCAGGATCCAGGAATTGCTGCATGCAATCAGTGCAGCCGGCCTGGTGTTGAAAGACCTGAAGACCACGCAGAGCTCACTGGAAGACATCTTTGTCCGCCTGGTGAAAGAACCGTCATGAATACCTGCGCGGTTCGGGTTATCTACAAATTCGAGATGATGCGCGCCTGGGATACGCTGTTACAGAGTTTCGTATCACCGGTACTGTCCACCTCGCTGTACTTCGTGGTGTTCGGTTCGGCCATCGGCGGGCGCATCGAGCAGGTGC
>DRQL01000153.1 GCA_011371465.1 Gammaproteobacteria bacterium
CATCGCGGTACTCGACCTCGGTATCCTCGAAACGTACATTGGGCAGCAGGTCACTCTGCCGGCGCGTACGGGCAATGAAGGACACGGCCAGCGCGGCCATCTCGGTGGTACTGGACTCACCCGCCTGCATCAATTCGTGAAAACGCGCAACGAACTCGAGCACGTCTTCATTCCGGTACGGGTGCCGGTCGTCCAGGATGGCGCGCGACAGCATGGCGAGCCGGTGGCGTATGCAGGATTCCTTTGCCGAATCACAGGCGCTTTCCTCCGGCACCGGGTGCAGGGCCAGGAAAATCCTGCGCATGCCGGGGAAACGGCGCATGATCAGCGCCTCCACGCGCGAATCTTCCAGCAACTCGATAGCAATACGCTGGAAGGGACTGTAGTTATCCGCGATGATCGCCGTGGTCCAGCGCCGGTGGGCGGCAATGTGGGCAAGTACGGCACGATAGCGATCGATACCCCGGATACCCGCGTGGTCATCATAGACATCCGGAACCCGGATACCAAGACGGTCATAATACGGCATGGGCTTGCGCAGGGTATCGAAGGCCAGCGAGTAAGGCACCAGGTACTCGGGGTCTTCCCACAGCCCGCGCAGGAACAGGTCCAGCTTGCGCTCGTTGTCTGCGAACAGCGTGCCGTGACGTTCGCGTTGCAGCATGGCCCGGCTGTCGGCGGACTGCAGCGAGAAAAAGTCGCGCTGGCGGTCCGGGTTGTCTGAATAATTGCGGATACCGTATTCCAGCCAGTTTTTCAGGCCCTCCAGCGACAGCTGGTTCAGCAGGTAGGGCACCTGGTTGAGAAAATCCGGCAGACCCGGACTGGGGATGGTGGTATGGAAACCGTGTATGGAGCCCGTGGTACGCTCCATGAAATCGAATACCAGGTCCAGGTAGTGCTGCATCTGTTCACGACTGCCCAGGCGGCGCGCCGCTTCCGGCAGTGACTGCAGGAAAGGCAGGATGGAGTTACCGTTCGGGCTGCGCGACATCTTCCACACACACTGCGAAACCGTCGCAAGCATGCTTTCACCGAGCAGGCGTGCGATTTCAGGCATTTCCTCGAGGTACACCAGCACCGGCTCGAAACCGCGACCGATCATGCACACCAGCGACGCGCCTTCCAGGTAGTCGCTGATGCCCTGCTCAGAGAGCAGCGCAACGGCTTCGTCCATGCAATCCGGGAATACGTCGTCGAGCTGCGCGAAGTTGCACCTGAGCTGTTCGCGGTAGACCGGCAGATCAGTAATCACGGCTATGCACCTGCTGTCATCAGGCGGCAGCCGCAATACGCCACTTGCTGCGCACCTTTATGCAAAAACCGCATCGATGGCATGATCCAGCGTGGCACGGATATCGGCATCGTCGGTAATGGGGCGCACCAGCGCCATGCGACAGGCATCCGCCGGTGTTACCCCGCGCTTCATCAGGTTGGCCGCGTACACCAGCAGGCGGGTGGATATGCCTTCGTCCAGGCCGTGCCCTTTCAGGTTACGGGCAGCGTGCGCAATCTTTACCAGTTTGTCGGCCATCCCTTCATCCACGCCCGTCTCTTTTTGCACAATCGAGGCTTCCACGCTGCTGTCGGGGTAATCGAAATCGAGCGCGGAGAAACGCTGCTTGGTGGACTGCTTGAGATCTTTCATCAGGCTCTGGTAACCCGGGTTATAGGAAATCACCAGCTGGAAATCGGGGTGCGCATCCACCAGCTCACCCTTTTTGTCCAGCGGCAGAACGCGCCGATGGTCAGTGAGAGGATGAATCACAACCGTTGTGTCCTGCCGTGCTTCGACGATCTCGTCGAGATAACAGATCGCACCGATACGGGCAGCCACGGTCAGTGGTCCATCCAGCCAGCGGGTACCGTCAGCATCCAGCAGGTAACGGCCAACCAGGTCCGAAGCCGTCATGTCCTCGTTGCAGGCCACGGTGATCAGCGGTTTGCCAAGCTTCCAGGCCATGTATTCAATAAAGCGGGATTTTCCGCAACCGGTCGGCCCCTTGATCATCACCGGCATGCGCGCCGCGTAGGCCGCTTCGTACAGTTCTGTTTCATTGAACTGTGGCTGGTAAAAGGGTTCGGACTTGATCGTGTATTGCTCGGTATCACTCATGGCTTGTGTTCTCTTGTCAGTGGCATCCAGAAAAAAAGCCTCCGCAACTGCGGAGGCTTTCTGTTTTCTGCTGAACGACCAAGCGGCTTACTTGTGAACGCCCAGCTTGTCACGCCAGCCGGGGTACAGCAGGTCGGCATCGCCAGGGAAGGATTCGAATGCTCGCGCAAACTCCTTGTGATCCTTGGCAAACTCGATCGGGTCGGCACCGGCCTTCCAGCACTCGAAGGCCTGGCGCAGGGAGATCGCGCCGGCAGCCGGGCTGTCGATGTGGCCGTAGGAACCGCCACCGGAGGTGTTGATGACGTTGCCGTGGCCCAGGTTCTCGAAGAAACCGGGCAGGCGCAGCGCGTTCATGCCACCGGAGATGATCGGTGTCGTGGGTTTCATGCCGAACCATTTCTGGTAGTAGACCGGACCCTGGCATTCATCGCGCTCGATCATGTAGGCAATCAGCTTGTCTTCATGACCACCTTCCATCTTGCCGTAGCCCATGGTGCCGACGTGGATACCGGAAGCACCCTGCAGGCGCGCAATCTTGGCCAGCACGTAGGCCGTGTAACCACGCTTGGAAGACGGCGAGGTGATCATGCCGTGACCGGCACGGTGATAATGCAGGTACTGGTTCGGGTACTGGC
>DRQL01000154.1 GCA_011371465.1 Gammaproteobacteria bacterium
GCGGGTGGAAATCGCCGAGGCCTTCGGTTTTCGCTCGCCCAATGCAGCCGAAGAGCACCTGCGTGCACTGGAGCGCAAGGGGGCGATCGAATTGTTGCAGGGCTCATCGCGTGGTATCCGTTTGCTGGAAAGCGTGGAAGAAGAAGGTATCCCGGTCGTGGGGCAGGTGGCTGCCGGTGAGCCGATCCTGGCTGAAGAGCATATAGAGGATCATTATCCCGTCGACCCGGCGCTGTTCCACCCGCGAGCGCACTATTTGTTGCGGGTGCGCGGTATGAGTATGCGTGATATCGGCATCATGGACGGTGATCTGCTGGCGGTGCACCGCACCCGTCAGGCTCAGAACGGCCAGATCGTCGTGGCGCGCCTGGACGACGAGGTGACCGTCAAGCGTTTCCGGCGCCGGGGTTCCATCGTTTACCTGTTGCCTGAAAACGAGGATTTCGAACCTATCCGCGTCGATCTGCGCAAACAGCCCATGACGATCGAAGGCCTGGGGGTCGGGGTCCTGCGCAACCAGGCATTATGAACCTCGATACCCTGTTACAGCAGCGTCCGGATGTCTGGCGTGGTGGCCGGGCGAGTGCTGCCACTGCGACAGTTTCCAGCGGTTTCGACGAGCTGGATGCGCTGCTGGCGGGAGGCTGGCCACAGGGTGCGCTCACCGAATTGATTATGCCGCGCCAGGGTATCGGTGCCCTGCGCCTGTTGACGCCGGCGCTGGCACGACTTAGCCGCGAGAAGCGCTGGATCTGCTGGGTGGCGCCACCGCACATTCCCTATGCACCGGCACTGAGCAGTGCCGGTGTCGACCTGTCACGGGTGTTGCTGGTGCATCCCCGGGCACGGCAGGACGGCTTGTGGGCGGTGGAGCAAAGCCTGCGCTCCGGGAACTGCGGCGCCGTGCTGGCCTGGCCGGCCCTGGAGGACAGCGTCATCCTGCGGCGGCTGCAACTGGCTGCCGAAGCCGGCGATGCTATCGGTTTCCTGTTCCGCTCCCGGCGCTGTGTGCGGCGTCCGTCGCCGGCCGCATTACGGCTGCAGCTGGAATCCGGGACCGATGGCAGGCTGTCGGTATCCATCCTTAAACGCCGCGGCGGCCGGGCCGCCGGAACGGTACAGGTCGACACCTCCCTGCAACATGGATCACTGGCTTTGCATTCACCTGCCCCGACTGCCCCTGGATATACTCAGCCGCACTGGCAATGAGCCACGGCCACTGGTGATCCGTGATGACGGGCGACGTGCCCGGGTGTTGTTCTGTAATGCCGGTGCGGAACAATGTGGTATCCGTACCGGCATGTCGCTGGCAGCCGCCCGGGTGCTGACCGGTAAACTGCTGGTGCATGGTATGGATAACAAGGCCGTGCACGAGGCCCTGCGCGGTCTTGCTGACTGGGCGTACCAGTTCAGTTCCCGGGTCAGCCTGTACCCGCCGTATGCCCTGTTCCTGGAAGTGCAGGGCAGTCTGAGCCTGTTCGGGGGGCGGACAGCGTTGCTGAAGAGCGTGCGCAGCGGGCTGGTTGCGCTGGGGTATGAGGCCCGTCTTGCCGCTGCGCCGACACCGCTGGCGGCATTCAGCCTGGCACGGTGCGGCAGCGGCCGGGTAGTGGAAGCGCGGCATGAGCTGGCGGCGGCGCTGGCGCCCCTGCCGATCCTGGTACTGGACTGGGTGCCGGCCCTGCTGGAACGCCTGGAGGGTATGGGTGTGCGCCGGCTGGGCGATCTGTTGCGCTTGCCTCGCGACGGGCTGGCACGTCGGCTGGGTCAACAGAGCCTGCTGTACCTGGACCGCATGCTGGGCCGTTGCCCGCACCCGCTGGCGCCGTATCAGCCTGCGCCTGCCTTCCGGCGGCGCCTGCCGCTGGCGGCGGAAGTCGAACAGGCGCAGGCCCTGCTGTTTGTTCTGCAGCGCCTGGTGCTGGAATTGTGTGGCTGGTTGCAGGGGCGGGGTGCCGGTGTGCAAATCTTCACTGTGTGCCTGTTGCACCGCGAGCGATGCGATACCCGGTTGCGCATCGGCATGCGTCGGGCCGGTCGTGACGCCGGACAGTTTACGGCGCTGTTGCGGGAGCATTTGCAAGGACTGGTGTTGCAGCAGCCTGTCATCGCGGTCGAGCTGCAGGCGGTGCAGCCGGTCAGGCTCGATGACCGGTCGATGGATCTGTTCAGGTCGGCGGATGTGCAGGAACGTATCGATTTGCTCGACTGCCTGCGTGCACGTCTGGGCGAGGAGGCGGTACAGGGTATCAGCGCTGTTGCTGAACATCGTCCTGAATACGCCTGGTCCTACAGCGAGCCCGGCCGCAGTCGGAGCGACAGCCGGGAACAGATCAGGCCCCTGTGGCTGCTGGCCGTACCGCGACCACTCGAAACCCGGGAGGGGCGGCCGTACTGGCACGGTTGTCTCAGGCTGCAGGCCGGTCGTGAGCGGATTGAATCCGGCTGGTGGGATGGCCGGGATGTGGCGCGGGATTACTTTGTGGCAACCAGCCCGTCGGGTTCGCGTTACTGGATTTACCGGGAACTGTCCGGTGAACGGCGCTGGTACCTGCAGGGGGTATTCGAGTGAATAACCGGGGCCTGCCTGTTACAGGCCCTGGTCTTGCGTGCCGTTACGCACGGCTTCCTTGTAGTCCCGGTACAGCCCGATCACCGTTTTCCATGCCGGGCCGGGCCGGCCATCACCGACCTCCGCGCCGTCCAGCCGTGTCACCGGGACAATCTCCCGGGTGGAACTGGTCACCCAGATCTCGTCTGCCTGGCGCAGGCTGTCTGCCTGGATATCGGTTTCGCCATACGGCAGCGCATGCTGTTCTGCCAGTTCCAGCACCAGGTCACGGGTGATTCCCGGCAGCATCTGTTCGCTCCTGGGTGGTGTCAGGATAACGCCTTCCCTGACTACGAATACGTTGCTGGCGGATCCCTCAATCACCCGCCCGTGACGTACCAGCAAGGCTTCTGCTGCGTTGTGATCCGCGGCCTGCTGGCGCAGTAACACATTGGGCAGCAGGGTGATGGCCTTGATGTTGCAGTACTGCCAGCGAATGTCATCCAGGGTGATGGCGCTGATGCCACGCGTCGCGATTAGTGGGTCAGGTGCCGTGATCGGGTTGCTGAAAACAAATACAGTAGGCGTGGTCTGCTCCGGAAAGGCGTGGTCGCGCCTGGCGGCGCTGCCGCGGGTAACCTGCAGGTAGACGGATTGATCATTGTCGGCACCGGCCCGGTCCCGGTTGCGTTCCAGCACCTCGTCAAGGATCCCGCGCCATGCGTCGTCGCTGAGCGGGTTGTCGAGCCGGATGCCATCCAGGCTGTCCTGCAGTCGTTGCAGGTGGTGATCCAGCCGGAACAGCCTGCCGCCGTAGGCCGGGATGACTTCATAGACGCCATCGCCGAACAGGAAACCGCGATCCATGACCGATACACAGGCCTCCTCCGCGGGAAGGTATGTTCCGTTCAGGTAGACTGTGGGCATGCTATTCGAAGTACAACAGACCTTCGTCGACAATGCGTTGCCAGAAGCTGCCCTCATCAACGGCCTGCAGTGCCACCAGGTCGCGTTCGGTAACCGTTTTGTCGCCGAGCCTGATGACCACGTGCCCCAGTGTCTGGCCCTGGGCGACCGGTGCCATGATCTGCTCCTGGAGTTGCATGGAGGCATCGAGATTATTGTATTCACCGCGCGGGATCGTGATGTACAGGGGCTCGGCCAGGCCCAGGTCAACCTGTTCGGTCGCGCCTTTCCACACCCGCGCGCTGGTCAGCTTGACGTTGCCATCGTACAGCTTGTGGGTTTCAAAAAAGCGGAAACCGTAATTCAGCAGTGACTGGCTGGCATCCGCACGTGCTTCCTCGCTCTTGGTGCCGAGCACCACGCTGATCAGGCGCATGCCGTCCCGTTCGGCCGAGGTGACCAGGCAGTAACCGGCGGAATCGGTATGACCGGTTTTCAGTCCGTCCACGGATTCGTCGCGCCACAGCAGCTTGTTGCGGTTGTACTGGGTGATGTCGTTGTAGGTGAACTGCTTTTCAGAGTACCACTGATAGTACTCGGGGAATTCCCGGATCAGCGCGCGCGCGACCCGCACGATATCGCGTGCCGTGGTGTAGTGTTCCTTGTCCGGCAGCCCGGTGCTGTTGACGAAATGGCTGCGTGTCAGGCCCAGTTGCTGCGCGTAGGTATTCATCAGGGCCGCGAAGCTGGCTTCGGTGCCGGCGATCTGTTCTGCCAGTGCGACCGTGGCATCGTTGCCGGACTGGATGATCATGCCTTTTATCAGGTCGGCGACGCTGACCTGGGTGTTTACTTCCACAAACATGCGCGAGCCCTGGGTGCGCCAGGCCTTTTCGCTGATGCGCACCTTGTCCGACAGCGACAGCGAGCCCTTGCGAATTTCGCTGAAAATCACGTAGGCGCTCATCAGTTTGGTGATACTGGCGGGTTCCAGCGGCTGGTCGGCGTTTTTCTCGGCGATCGCCTGACCGCTGAGGAAATCCTCCACCAGGTAGCCCTTGGCGCCCACCGAAGGTGCCTTGGGCACGGGTGTGGCGGCCTGGCTCCAGCTGCCGAGCAGAAGACTGAGGAGGAAAAACAGGGGATACAGCGATAATTTTTTCATGAGCCTGATCAGGTTGCGAACAAGCGCCACATTGTCTGCGCTTGCCGGGTATTTTTCAATGGACTAGTCGATGACCACTTGCGGAGCGCGGATGCCCTTGTCGGCCAGCAGGTGGGTGAGGCGGTCTGCGGTTTCCACGTTGGCCAGCGGACCGATACGTACACGGAAAACCGGCTTCGGGCCGGTGCCCTTGCGGGTGATGCGCAGCTCACCCGGTAGCTCGGTGCCGCTCAGGCGGGCTTTCAGGCGTTCGGCATTGCTGCGTTCGCTGAACGCGCCCAGCTGCAGGTACAGCGATGGCTGTCTCGTGGTGGCGGATGGCTGCGCGGTTTTGGGTTGGCTGGCAGCGACCTTGCGGTCTGCCTTGCCGCCGGCATAGACCTGCGGGTCTATGGCTTCGACTTCCACCAGGCCGGTACCCTTGCCCAGGATACCCAGCCGTGCGGCGGCGGCATAGGACAGGTCGATGAGCCGGTTTTCGTGGAAGGGGCCGCGGTCATTGACCTTGACGATGACCGACCGGCCGTTGCGCAGGTTGCGAACGCGGGCGTAGGTCGGCAATGGAAGGGTTTTGTGCGCGGCCGACATCCGGTACATGTCGTAGGGTTCGCCACTGGAGGTACGGTGCCCGTGGAACTTGGTGCCATACCAGGAGGCAATGCCGCGCTGCCGGTAGCCCTTGCTGGAGGCCAGCGTGGTATAGCGCTTGCCACGCACCATGTAGGAAGCGGGGTTGCCGTACCGGCTTTTGGGCTCCACGCGCGGGACGGCATCCCTGACCGTGGACAGGTCTACCGCCTGGAAGGGGGCGCTGTCCCGGGCCTGGGCATAACGGCTGGTGTTGCGTTCACCGGGTGAGCAGGCTGCCAGCAGTGTGCACAATGCACCTGCATACATACACCGGGCAACATACCGGTTCAGGCGCGCATTACGGGTATCAGTGCTGTTGCTGCCGGTATTCATCGCGGATGGCCTCACTCAGCTGGTATACCGCCATGGAGTACAGAGGACTGCGATTATAACGCGTAATGACATAAAAGTTATTACCGGTCAGCCAGTACTCGGGCCCGTTTTCCTGTTCGAGCCTGAGCAGGGCAACCGGCTGTTCGTCCGGCAACGGCGGGGTGCTGGTAATGCCTTCACGCGCAAAGTCGCCGGCGGTCTTTTCACCGGGTTTAAGCTTTTTGGAAACCTGCGTTTCCCGGACAGAGGCCGTGTCGTCCACCCTGGCGGTGACCGGTTCGCCGGCATGCCAGCCGTGACGGTGGAAATAGTTGGCAACACTGCCGATGATGTCGTCGAGACTGTCCCACAGGTCGCGTTTCCCGTCGTCATTGAAATCGATGGCATAACTCCGGTAGCTGGACGGGATGAACTGCCCGTAGCCCATGGCACCGGCGTAGGAGCCTTTGGCGCTGCCCGGGTCCACGTCTTCTTCACGGGCGAGGATCAGGAACTGCTCCAGTTCCGAACGAAAGAACTTGCTGCGCGGCGGGTAGGCAAAGGCCAGGGTGGAAAGCGAATCGATGACGCGGTAGGAGCCGGTATTGGCGCCGTAACGGGTCTCTACCCCGATAATGGCAACAATGACGGCCGGGTCTACGCCGAACTTCTTGCTGGCCCGGTCGAGTATCCCCACGTTTTCCTGCCAGAATGCCACGCCACCGTCGATGCGTTTGGGGGTCAGGAAAATCTTGCGGTATTCGTACCAGGGCTTGGTTTTTTCCGCCGGCCTGGAGATGGCTTCAAGAATATCCTCGCGTTTTTTGGCACCGGCAAACAGGGTTTCCAGCTGTTTGCGGTCAAACTGGTGCTGTTTGACCATGTTGTCGATAAAAACCTGTACCTGCGGATCATCCTGAAAATCACCCGCGCAGCCCGGCCCCGCGGCCAGTGCGCCCAGCAGGCTGATCAGCCATGCACCAAGATTCTTTTGTGTTAACACCGTATTTCCTTATGTGGGCAACAGTTTTCTGTGCGTGTGTATGGACATCAGGATACCGAAACCGGCCATCAGCGTCACCATCGATGTGCCGCCGTAACTGACCATGGGCAGGGGCAGTCCGACTACCGGCAACAATCCCGTGACCATACCGGTGTTGACAATGATATAGATGAAAAAGGTCATGGCGAGGCTGCCACCGAGCAGGCGGCCGAAGGTGTCCTGTGCCTGTGTGGCGATATACAGGCTGCGGAAAATGATGAAGCTGTAGACCAGCAACAGGACACCGATGCCGACCAGGCCGAATTCCTCGCCCAGCACGGCAAAAATAAAATCGGTGGAGCGCTCCGGCAGAAATTCCAGGTGTGCCTGTGTTCCGTTCAGCCAGCCCTTGCCGAACAGCCCGCCGGAACCGATGGCGATCTTGGACTGGATGATGTGGTAGCCGGCACCCAGCGGGTCCTGTTCCGGGTCGAGGAAGGTGATGACGCGCTGACGCTGGTAGTCGTGCATGAAATGCCAGAGCAGCGGCGCGCCGGCGGCCGCCAGCAGGGACAGCCCGCCCAGCAGGCGCCATGACAGGCCGGCGAGGAACAGGGCAAAGAAACCGGCGCTGCCGATCAGCAGTGAGGTGCCGAGGTCGGGCTGCCTGGCGATCAGCATGACCGGCACAATAATCAGCGCGCCGGCGATCAGCAGCCGGCCGCCGGTCGGCGGCAGGCGTTTGTCGGACAGGTACCAGGCGACCATCATGGGCACCGCCAGTTTCATCATTTCAGACGGCTGGAAACGCACAAAACCCAGGTCCAGCCAGCGTTGCGCGCCCTTGCCGACATCACCCGCCACCAGCACGGCGATCAGCAGCAGCAGCCCGCTGCCGTACAGCCATGGGGTCCAGCGTTGCAGCCACTGCGGACGCAGCTGGGCAATGACTGCCATGGTACTGAAAGCAAGTCCCAGCCGGATGACCTGGCGCATCAGCAGGTTTTCGTCACCGCCGGCTGAGCTGTACAGCACGAACAGGCCCAGCGTGGACAGCGCCACCAGCCCGAACAGCAGCGCTGCGTCGAGGTGCAGGATATGTTGCCAGTCGCGGCGGCTGGCGTCTTCACGGTGGCTGTCGAGCAGAGTACTCATGATTCGGGTTTTAGCAGATACTGGTCCATGACGATACGGGCAATCGGTGCGGCCACCGCGCTGCCGCTGCCGCCGTTTTCAACCACCACCGCGACCGCGATGCGCGGTTTTTCCAGTGGTGCGAAGGCAATAAACAGCGAGTGGTCGCGCAGCTTTTCGGCCAGTTTCTCGGCATCATACTTCTCTTCTTCCTTGAGGCCGAATACCTGGGCCGTCCCGGTTTTGCCGGCGAACTGGTATTTGGCGCCCTTGCCAACCTTGCGCGCGGTACCGCGCCGGCCCTGCACGACCTCGTGCATGCCATGGATGACGGTGTCCCAGTTATGGCGGTCCTCGATCGCGATATCGGGAACCGGCTCAACCGGCA
>DRQL01000155.1 GCA_011371465.1 Gammaproteobacteria bacterium
ACCGCGGCCATGAAGGATATCTGCAAGGCGCGCTATGAAGCCTTCGGCTGTGCCGGGCATGCAGCAAAGATCAAGGTGATCAGCCTGGAAGACATGGTTGCCCGCTACAGCTCCGGTGAACTGGACGCGCGCGTCAGCTAACGCCACGCCATGCTGGAGAAAAAGGCGGCCTGGTGGCCGCCTTTTTTATTTTCCGCCTGGAACAGGATCAAGTCTGGTCAGTTGCGGTGTTCGGTGAAAAAGGCGGTGGAATTGGCCAGGTCGACAAACTGACGCTGGAAGCGGGTAAGCTGTTCCAGCAGCGTGCGGGCCTCCTCTGAAGCGTAGACTTCCGGAAGATGCTGGGCGCTCTCCCAGTAGTACTCCAGTATGCCGTCATAGGGCTGGGCAAGCCCCCGCTCCGACACCAGTTCCTCACCCATGCTTACCTGCAGGGTCAGGCTTTTACTGTGCCGGACAGCACCGGTCAGCACAACGATCTTGTGGATCAGTTCATCGAACTCGGCACTCTGCCAGAATTCCCGGAAATCTTCGGTCGAGAGGCCCGGTGCTTTCCTGAAACAATTGATATAACGTATCACGTGGTTCGCGCCCCCTTGTTGACGCATGCAGTGTAAAACGCCGGCAGTGAAAACAAAAGCAGCAGGAATCCGGGCTGGTCCGGTCGCGGATATAAAAAGAGGTGCCGGGGTAGCTGCTTACTGCTCCTGGGTGGAGTGCGCCCGGGCTTCGGTCAGCGCCTGGTCCAGTTCCTTTTCGGTCTCGCTGCCATGGCATGAAAAAATCACCTTGCGAATCCCGGTGTTGTGTCCCGTAAAGTGCAGTACTTCGCGCACAGCGATCCGGCAGGCCCGTGCAACCGGAAATCCGTATACACCGCAACTGATGGCCGGGAAGGCGATGCTGGACAGACCCTTTTCCAGTGCCAGTTTCAGGCTTTCCCGGTAACAGGATGCCAGGTCCGCGTCCTCGTTCCGGTCACCCCCGTGCCAGACCGGACCGACCGTATGGATAACATGTTTTGCGGGCAAGCCGTAGCCTTTTGTAATTTTGGCATGACCGGTTTCGCAGCCGCCCAGGGTTCGGCACTCCTCTAACAACGCATTCCCGGCGGCACGGTGTATGGCGCCGTCCACGCCGCCGCCGCCCAGCAGGGAGTGGTTGGCGGCATTGACGATCGCGTCAACCGGCAGGGTGGTGATATCAACCTGCTCGATCAGAATTTCCGTCACCACCTGTACCTCCTTGAATAATTGCTCATGGGTTGTTTACGTCTACATGCCGTTTGGTCGCAAGCGCATAGATTTTCAGCAAATCCTCTTCGTTGATATCCACAAAGGTATCAATGTGGCTCAGGGCGAACACAAAGTCTTCATGGTTGACGGGTTCATATCCTTTGGCCTCGGGCGGGGGTATTTTCTTTTTAAAAGGAAGGGTCGCCGGGTACTGTCGCCATTTGAACAATCCATTGAAGGCGATCGCAACCAGTAAAATGGTTACCGTGTTCAGTAATATGGGTTCGAATTCATAGGCGTAGCCCAGGTTGTGCAGTTTGTCGGAACCAATGACGGCGGCCAGCGCGGTTGCGCCACCGGGCGGATGAATGCAACGCATGAAATACATGGCACCAATGGCCAGTCCGACGCTGGCGGAAGCGGCCACCGTATAGTCAGGAATCCAGTGCCAGCATGCCACACCGATGACGGCTGAAATCGCATGGCCGCCAAGGACGTTCCAGGGCTGGGAAAAAGGGACATGAGGTGCGGCAAAAAGCAATACTGCGCTCGCCCCCATCGAGGGAACGATATATACAGCAACTTCGGAATCAAGCAGCCAGTAACTGCTCATGAATATCCCGAATATCCCGAGAAAACCACCCACTGTAGAGATGATTTTTTCCTTGTAATTGATTTTGTGACGACTAAAACCAATCATATCCAGAAAGTTATGCAGGCTCATATGGATCACTCATGTACATTAGTTGGCGGCGAACAGGCGCCTTGTTATGCGTTAGTCGCAAGACACTGGAAATGAAAATTATATGCATTCATCTCCCCGAATGTTAAAGGTGTAGCGGATCATCCAGTGCCGCGGCCTGTTCGCGCAGGCTGAGAATGTGTTCTTCCCAGTAGCGGGGTGAGTCGAACCAGGGGAAGGCCTGCGGGAAGGCGGGGTCGCCCCAGCGACGGGCAATCCAGGCGGCGTAGTGCATGATCCGCAGGGTGCGTAACGGCTCTATCAGTATGAGGCTGCTGTACTCAAAGTCGTAAAAGGTCTGGTAGCCTTCCAGCAGGTCCTGCAACTGGATACGCACTTCATTGTGATCACCGGACAGCAGCATCCAGAGGTCCTGGATGGCGGGGCCGGTGCGGCTGTCGTCGAGGTCGACAAAGTGGGGGCCGGTGTCGGTCCACAGGATGTTGCCGGGGTGGCAGTCGCCATGCAGGCGAATACCGGTGACCGGTCCGGCTGCCTCGAACAGGGAGCGGATCCTGTCCAGCAGATCCTGTGCGAGGCTGGTATAGGCCTCGATCAGGTAGCCGGGCAGGAAATGCTGTTCCAGCAGGTAGTCCCGCGATTCGGTGCCGAGGGATTCTATCGTCAGCCGGGTCCGGTGTGTGAACTGCCGGGCGGCACCGACCGCGTGCATGCGACCCAGGAAGCGTCCCATCTGGTGCCGTTGTTCGGCGGTGTCGAGGTCCGGCCAGCGACCGCCGCAGCGGGGATAGACGGCAAACAGGTAGTCCTCGTGCTGGTGAAGAGTGGCGCCTCCACGATCGCATAACGGCGCCACGACCGGGATTTCCTGCGCAGCCAGTTCCAGCGCAAAGGCGTGTTCTTCGAGGATAGCCGGTCTTGACCAGCGCCCCGGGCGGTAGAACTTGGCAATGACCGGGTCGCCATCCTCCTGCCCGACCTGGTAGACGCGGTTTTCATAGCTGTTCAGCGCCAGCAGGCGGCCATCGCAGGCGAAGCCCTGCTCCTCCAGCGCATTCAGTATCCGGTCCGGGGTGAGTCGGCTGTAGGGATGGGGGCCGGAATCGCTTTGCATGGCGGGATCATACCGAAAACAACGACCGGCGTTACCGGTGGGTCAGCTCCGGAACGGGTGCTGATGGTCCCTGTTGGCCCCCTGAAACTTGACCCGGGTCAAGGCAGGGGCTGATTTGGACTGAAAGTACTTGCGAATATGCGCAACTACTTAAATAATATTATCGTAGTTAGTGGTTTTATCATTTCAAACACGGAAGGAGTCTTGTCATGAAACTCAAAAAATTCCTGGTAGCAGCAACACTGGCTGGTGCAACGGCACTGGCAATGACACCCGCACAGGCCTGGTGGGGTCCCTGGAACAACGGCTGGGGCAACGATGGCTGGAACAACGGCTGGGGTAATGACGGCTGGGGTGACGGTCTCGGCGATCTGTGGGGTGATGGCGACTTCAGCATGGGCTTCAGCGCCCACGGTTCAGGTCGCGGTTACGGTCGCGGGTATGGCCGTGGCTACAACGACTATTACAACCGGTACTATGGAGGCTATGCGCCGTACTACTATGGCCCGCCCCCGTACTATGGTGGTGGCTGGGCGCCTTACGGTTACGGTGTACCCTATGGTGCGCCTCCGCAGGCGGCTCCCCAGCAGCAGAAAGCACCGGCTGCCAACAAGTAGCGTTGTAATGCCGACAAGATTGGAGGGGGTGACGCCCCTCCAACCGGCGGCAAAAAAAAGCCCCTCGTACGAGGGGCTTTTTCGTTTTCAGGGGGGCGACGGCTGGAACGTTCTCCCCTGACCCGCTTTACTTGCCGGCGATCTCTTCCAGTTGCTTCGCCTTGATGATCTGTCCGTCCAGGGCCGCTTCCTTTGCGCTCTTGCCATAGGCCACCGACAGCAACGTGCTGTAGTACACCACCGGCATCTTGAACTTGGTGCCATAGGTGGCGTTGATCTGGTCCTGGTAGACCTCGGTGTTCATCTGGCACACCGGGCAGGGGGTCACGATCATGTCGGCGCCGTTGTCGTAGGCCGACTCGATGATGTCCTTGATCAGGGCCTGGCTCTTTTCCGGCTCGGAGAAGGCCAGTGCGCCGCCGCAGCAGGACACTTTCTTCTCGTAATTGTCGCAGGCTTCCGCGCCCACGGTTTCGATCATCTTGTCGAGGTACTTCGGGTTTTCGAAGGACTCGCCGGAGATGCCGAACGGGCGGTTGGTCTGACAACCGACGTAACCGGCGATCTTGATGCCTTCCAGCGGTTTCTTGACGTGTTTGCCCAGTTCCTCGTAGCCAATATCCTCGATCAGGACCTCTACCATGTGACGCACTTTCTTGTCGTTCTTCAGCTTGAGGCCGGCCTCGGCCAGTGCGGTGTTGGTTTCCGCCATCAGCTCGTCGTCGTCGTTAAGGCGCTCCTGGGTTTCCTTGGTGGCCAGCCAGCAGGCGGCGCAGGTGGCTACGATATCCTGGTCGCCGTGGGCCTGTTCGGACAGCGCCATGTTGCGCGCCGACAGTGCCAGGCGCGGCAGCTCGCCACCACCGGCGTAACCGATGGAGGCCGAACAGCAGTTCCAGTCCGGGATCTCGTTCAGTTCGATGTCCAGCTCCTGGCACATGGTATCGACCGAGACCTGGTAGTTGGACGAGGAGGCGGCTTTCTGCGAGGAACAACCGGGGTAAAAGGAATAGGAATGTTTTGCCATGTCAGTTCTCCTCAGCTTCCGCTCTTGCCGATGCGCGCTTCTTCAAGCTCCTGCGCTTTCTTCAGCATGGCCTGGAAGCCTTTTGTGTCTTTGCAGCTGTGGCCGCCAAAGTATTCCATCGGGCTCATGCGCTTCGTCTTGAGCATGTTGAGGCCGATGTCTTTCATTTTCAGCGAGGTCTTGATGCCTTCACCGATACCGTTCATGAAGTACAGCGACAGCCCCAGTTTCAGTTCGTTCACACGGCCCTTTTTGGTCAGGTTGTCCCAGAACAGCTGTGCGAACTTGGCGGTCGGCTGCTGTTGCGGGGCCAGGCCCAGGCGCTTGGAGTAGGTGGCCAGGCCGTGCATGATGTGCGTGATCGGCAGGCCGCGCGGGCAGCGCGCGATGCAGTTGTAGCAGGAGGTGCACATCCACATGGAGGTGGACTCCAGTACTTCCTCGCGCTTGCCGGCGCGGATCATCATGAAGATTTCCTGCGGCGGGTGGTCCCAGTGCGGACCCAGCGGGCAGGAGCCGGAGCACACGCCACACTGCATGCACATCTTCACCCAGTCGCCTTCTTCCACGTTGTCCTGCACTTCCTTGAGGAAGTTGCCGCGGTACTTTTCGATCAT
>DRQL01000156.1 GCA_011371465.1 Gammaproteobacteria bacterium
AGCCGCGCGAGGACAGGTAGAAATGAAACACCAGGCGGATACAGGGACCGCCCGGGTGGCAGAACTCGCCACCGGCCTTCCAGCTGAACGGGCTGGTCTGGCGTGGCGGGATGGGCCGGAACAGCGGCATACGCACATCGTACATGCCCATGCGGTAGGCGAGCGCCGAGAACAGGCGGTCGCGGATGCGGTGCTGGAAATGGGCGCGTTGCAGCGCATCCAGCCGGGTGTAATTGGGTCCGCCCACCAGGTAGGCCATGTAGGCAAAATCGAAAAAGCGTGCCGCCTGCTCCTCCATCAGGCTGACAATGGCGGCCGGGTCACTCGGGTCGTCGACGCCGGACATATCCTGCAGCCAGTACAGGCTGGATTCCAGCAGGTCGATGGCATTGGGCAGGGATCGCCGCACCGGTACCGCCCCGGGATTGCCGAAATAGGCCGCCGCGGGCAGCGGCAGCAGCAACAGGACCAGCAGGGCCGCCAGGAGCGGACGGGAATGTTTTGCCAGCACCAGGCCGCTCACCGGAACCTCAGACGGGCTGTTCCCGCGGGATCACTTCGCCAGTGACCGCTTCGTTCTCGACCGGCTCCGCCTCTTCCTCGATGGGGCGTTTGCCGGACGGGTCGGTGAAACGATCGTTCAGAACCTGCACCAGCCGGTTGGCATCGGCCACAATGCGGGTCAGCGCCCGGCGATTGCGCCGCGTCCAGCCGGCCGGGTCCGGGTCGAAGATGCTGCGCCAGACACGGGTATTGCGCCGGAACGCACGTGCCAGGCGCTCACCCTCTTCTTCGCTGTAGCGCGTGGAGATCTCCTGCAGCACTTTTTTCGCCGCCCAGCCACGCGCGGAAAAATGCAGGTAGAACGTCAGCGCGGTCACCACGACGACCGCCGCCAGGGAAAATAGCGGATTACCGAGTATCTGGTTGAAGCCGGATTTCATCGTGTCGGCCATGGCCGGCGGCAGCATCATGGCACTGACGCCGGCAGCAGCGGCAATCGCCAGGAAGCCAATGTCCCAGCTCAGCACCTTGCGTCGCCAGCTTGCAACCAGGCCGCGGATCTCGGGCACATAATGCTCTTCGATTTCGTGTGCGCGTTTCTCCAGCGCGCCGACGATACGATAGGCCCGTTCGACACTGACCTGCTCGATACGCTGGTGAATATCGCTGAGATCCTGGTCGCGTTTCCACTCGAAACGGCGGCGCAGGGCTTCGTTTTCGATCGGTACACCGGCCTCCGGATCATAGATGCTGTAGAAGCGACCGGCCGTCAGCCCTTCGCGCGCCAGCGCGCGCTGCCAGGCGCCGATCACCTCTTCGGGGTTGTCCTCCCGTGCCGTGGTGTCGATCTGGTTGAGGATGTACAGGAACTTGCTGCTGTCGGCACGATCCTTGGTGGCACCCACCAGGTGCGCCAGCGTGTCGCTCATGGCGCCCGGTTCCGGGTGGCGCGCATCGAACAGCACCAGCACCAGGTCGGAGAGGTCGATAATATGGTTGGTCAGGCGCAGGGTCGCCGAACGCTGTTCGTCCGCGTCAAACCCGGGGGAATCGATCAGGATGCGGCCCTTGAGGGCTTCGCTGCGGCAGGTTTTCAGCTGCAGGTAGGCATCGACACGGCTGCCCTGGCCGGATTCGACCCGGTCCAGTTCTTCACTGGTCCGGTAGAAGGGAAAACGCGGGTCGGCATCCAGCGCCACCCCCGGCAGGGTGCGTGCATTCTTCTCGCCGCCATAGCACATCACCGTAAACTTGTCGTCCACCGCCTGGTTGCCGGTGTCCTGCAACGGGTAGGAGATATAGTTGTTGATGAAGGTGGACTTGCCGGCGGAAAAGGTGCCCAGCACGGAAATCAGCGGCCACCAGGAAATCTGCGTGGCATAGGATTCCGACGGCGCAAGCAGGCCCATGGCATAGCCGATGCGCGACAGCTGACGAAAACCCTCCACGGCCGACACCAGGACCGGGTTTTCCTCTTTCAGGTGCAGCTCAAGGCTCTTGAGCCGCTTGCGAATATTCTTGTCCGGGGCAAACATGTCTTTTCTCTGGTCACCAGGGCATAAAATTGTTCATGAACCGCATGGGTCCGGATACGTTCTCGATATTGCGACCCATGGTCTGGGTGTCGTAGCGCATGTGATACATGGTGTAGGACATGGAATCGATCGACTGATTCATCTCCCGCATACTGATCACGATGGCGCCCATTGCTGCATTCTGCTCCTTGATGTCGTGACTCATCTGTTCCATGTAGCCCGTCATCTTCACCATATTCCTGGACACGGTGTTCATGTTGTTCGTGGTAGACGAAAAGTTCTGGTTAATGTTCACCATGCTGATCGATATCGCCTCCATCTGGCCGACGATGTGTCCGATGTCGTTGGTCAGTTTGTAGATCAGAAAAAACCCGTAGGCCGCCAGTACCACGAAGGCCAGCATGGTCGGGTATACCACCAGCTCCCAACGCCGCGCACTGGCCTCGAAGCTGCGTGCGAACTGGCTCATGTACTGGGCCATGTCCGTGAGCAGCAACTGTTCCGCCTCCTTGGCGGCTTCCTCGACGACCTCGTCGTCTATGTGCTCATGCTCCGGCACCGCACCCTGCTCCGCGGTGTCACCCGGAGTCGTTGCAGGTCCGGTTTCCTTTTCCTCTGCCATGCGAGCCTACTCCGCTACACCACTGCGTAATGCAGGCATCAACCACCCGCCTGCCGCAGGCTCATCTCCAGCTGGCCGGCACGCCTGGCATCCAGGCGGTACACCACGTCCAGCAGCGCACGCGCCTGCGCACGGTCACCCTGCGCCGTCAACAGCTCGATCGCGTGCGCATAGGCGTTCACCGCTTCGGGCTTCCTCCGGATACTGAAGTACAGGTTGCCCATCTCGCCCCATACTTCCGCATGTTCGGGCCAGTTTTCCGACAGGATCCGGTACGCCTGCAGGGCCGCCTGGATATCGCGCTTCCAGAAGTAGGCGCGGGCCAGCTCGAGTTGCTGCTGGAATACGGTGTCCGAATCTGCGGTTTCCGGCTCGCCGGCCGGCTGCGGTGGTTCTGCGACAGCCGGTGCAGTTTCTGCAGCGGTCTGTGTCTGTACATCCACGCTTGCCGTGATCTCTTCAGCAGTGTTCGCCACCACCGGCTGCATTGCCTCTGCTTCAGCCGCAACAGCGGCGTCGGGTGACTCCGTTTCGGCCGACGGCCTGGAATCGGCAACCGCCGCATCAGGCGCAGGGCTTACGGCAACCGGAGCGGCAGCCGTCACGGCACCGCCTTGTTCAGGATTGCCGGCAGGTTCAGCAATGGCTGTCTCCGCGGAAGTATCCGGTTCCACCACCGGCGACTGCCCTGCGGATACCGGCGCAACCTGTTCCGGTGCAACAATCCCCTGATCGACCTCGACGGATTCCACCTCTACCGGCGGCGCAAGGGGAGCATCACGATCGGCCTCGGGATCAGGGACCGCGGCCGCCGGTTTATCCACCACTGCCGGAGCACGGCTCACCGCCGTGGGTGCCGGTTTTGAAAACCACTGCGGAAACAGTTCCACACGGTTCATGTAGAAGAAAAATGCGAGAACAATGAACGTGATCAGCAGTCCGTGACTTAATATTTTCTGTACGAGTTTCATTGTTTGCCCTCCCCCCGTTGCTGTTGCAGGCCACGCTGTTCCGGGTTGCCCACGGTCCCCGGCGGCATAACCGCGGGAACGCCGTCCATACCAGCTGCGTCGATCCGCTGGTAGTCTGCCGGCACCCTGAACAGGGATGCCGCCTGTGCGCCGACGCGAATATCACGCAGTTCGCGGTACTTGCCATCCGGCAGTTCTTCACGCACCACGATCTGCAACTCGGGATCATACCAGCGGGTGGAGGTCTGCTTTTTGCCGTCCGGTTGTGTAACCGTCATTGCCCAGCGTTCGGCACGACGCCCGTTGCGTGTTTCCAGTCCCGTCGGCCGCAATTCGTACACACCGCCATCCGGCCACTCCTGGCGCAACGGCATGTGTCGTTCGTTATCCATCCAGTGCAGGCTGCGTTCCTGCCCTTCTTTCACCATCTCCCATTTCGTGGCCCTTCTGCCGAACAGCGACTCACTGCCCAGTACGCGGCATTTTGCCGCGGGTACCCAGGTGCAGGGACTGGATTCGGCCGGTGGCAACATGGGGTTACCCATAGCACCTTCCGGCATGCGGCGCAGCATATAGCTTGCCGTTTGCGGAACCATGAGCAACAGACGATGATTCTTCATGTCGTATATCTCAACCATATGCAGGTTGTTTCTGTTGTACTCCAGGCGGACCTGGTTATCGCCAACATACACCTGCGCTTTTCTGCTCTCGCCATCCATTGCGGTCTGCACGGCCTGCGCGGAGAACTGTACATTGCTACGTTCCGCCGCTACCGAACAGCCAGCAGCACACAAACAACCGGCAAACAAAACCCCTGCAGCTCTTCTCACGAGCCTTGCTCCCAGGTCATTCGGGAAATCCCGGGGCTACGGATCTGCCCGATTGCAGACCCGCTCCCGGAGATCAACTTACTTGGCAGGTGCCTGCGGTGCAGCCGGTGCCTGCGGTGCGCCGTAGGGGCCGGCGCCGTAAGGACCCGGACCATAACCGGGACCCGGGCCATAACCAGGACCATAACCACCGTAGCCCGGGCCATAACCACCCCAGCCGGGACCATAGCCGTACGGGCCGTAGCCACCATAGTTGCGACCATAGTAGTCGTTGTAACCACGACCATAGCCACGACCGTAACCACGACCACTGCCGCGACCGCTGAAGTTCATGCTGAAGTCGCCGTCACCGAGCATATCGCCCATGCCGTCACCCCAGCCGTCGCCGCGATTACCCCAGCCGTTGTTACCCCAGCCGTTGTTGTTCCACGGACCCCACCAGGCTTGCGCCGAAGTCACGGTCAACGCGGTAGCGCCAGCCAGCATTGCTGCAAGAACAGTCTTCTTTAACTTTACCATTTCGGTACCCTCCGAACGTTTTCTCAAAACAGCACGGAACACCCGCGCCACCGATTGCTCCCCTGTGAACTGCCTCCAGTACGAAAAACGAGGGGAACAACGTTCTTCGCCAGCGATCCTGATCTCACCCTTCAGTACGGTGGACCGTTTTTATAATCCTGTAACCGTTGTGCTTTACCAGGCACCCGGGCCCACGAAGCCGGGATACCCGTAACCGTAACCACCACCGGGCCAGCGACCGGCGTATCCGCCCGGTCCTGCATAGGGCGCTGCCCCGTAGTAACCCGGGTAGGCCCCTGCCCAGGGATTTGCACCGTTTTCCCCGAAGCTGCTTCCTGCAGGACGATCGTAGGGTGCAACCGGCCAGGCAGGTGGTGGCGCCGGGGCCACCGGCACCGGCGCGGCACGTTGATTTTCCCGGGCCTTGCGTGGCGATTCATTCAGCGGCCGGTACTGGCCGCTACCGGGAGGCTGCACATACTGCGGCCGCTGCTGCTGCGGTTGTCCCCAGCTCCCGGACTGGCGCTGCCTGCTGCTACTGCGCCTGCCGGCAGTCGCTGCCGGTGATTGCCGTACGGCCCACGGATTGCCGGGGTCAGCGCTCGGCGGAGCCGCCTGCGGCTGCACATAGACAGGTGGCTGATAGACCTGCTGTCCGCTGACGGGCGGAACCCCCTGCCGGGGCCACTGGTCGGCAGGAATCTGCACCACAATGGCCTGCCTGGGTTTTTCATCCCCGGACTTCTGTTCAGCCACCTGTGCATCATCCGCATCTCCACCACAACTGCGCACCGCCATGATCAGCAGCAGGAGTACGGCACCGGCAATGACTGCATGCCGGGGTTTCCAGAACCCCTGCTGCTGTACAGTCACCTGCTCGCCATTGTCCGCTGCCATACACCCCTCTTCAGCTCAACGGCCGGGAGCACCCGGTGCTGCCTGGTAGGGCGCGTAACGGCCACCCCAGGCCGGGGCACGACCGTACGGTGCGCCGCGATATCCGTAGGCCGGCGGCGGATACCCGTAACCGTACGCCGGGGCTGTAGCCGGCTGACCATAACCATATGCCGGGGCTGCCGGTGCGGGGGCCGCGGCGGCTGCCGGGGCTGCCGGCTCCTGTTTTGCAACCGGGGCGGGTGCCGCAGCCGGGGCACTGGTTTCCGCAGGCGTTTCCGGCCGGTACATCGCTTTCATACGCTGCTGGTGCTCGGCCTCCATCTGTTTACGCCGTTCTTCCTGCTCGGCACGATGCTGTTTCCAGCGTTTCTCCTGCTCGGCCTTGCGTTGCTCCCAATCCTTGTCCATTTCTTCGTGAGAAGGCATGGGCGGCACCGCGGGCGGCGGCGGAGCGGCCGGAACACTGCCCGCAGCGGGAGGCCTGGGCGCAGCCATACCGGCTCCGCTATCCGCAGCCATGCTGTCCATGCGCCGCTGCATTTCATCGATGCGCTTCTGCATTTCAGCTTCACGCGCCTTGAATTCCGCTTCCATCTGCTTGCGGCGTTCTTCCTGGCGGGCGATAAACTCCTGCCGTGTCGGGTACTGAGGCCGGCTTTCCTGGAACCCCTGCGTCATTCCCGGCGGGTAGTTGCTCGCCGTGCCGTCGAGTTCGGTATCCGGCCGGAAACGGTGCTGCCCGTCGGCTGCACCGGCTGTG
>DRQL01000157.1 GCA_011371465.1 Gammaproteobacteria bacterium
ATGACCGAAATCGTAAGGAGAACAACCATGGAATTCTACATACAGGAATTACCCGACGGCCAGGCCACCCTGATGACACGTGACGGACTGTACCTGTTCACCTTCCGCAGCCTGGCCTTAGCCCGGCAGGCCTGCGCCGACTGGTACCGGGTACACGGTCACGTAAGCAGCGTACCCTCCAGGCTGAGCGACGGTAACGTTTCCTGCAGCGTCTTTTAAAGGGGTCGGTGACGAATGGCACTTACTTAAGCGCGTTTTTGCTCATATTCCGACATCGTTGGGTTACGCTGCGCTAACCCAACCCACGCAACATGGGCGTTGGCTTACTTTGCAGGTCGGATTAGCGCAGCGTAATCCGACAAAGCATCTTAAATAAGTGCCATTCGGGTCGGTGACAAACCGGAATACTTTTCATTTGTCACCGACCCCTTTCATACTTATACGGCAATACTCAGGGCGATACTTCCAGCATTCGCTCCAGCGCATCCCTGGCCAGGCCGGCTTCCTTTTCCGGCACCTTGATCTGATTTACCGGCCTGCCCTCCAGCAGGTTCTCCAGCGTCCACAATAAATGCTGCGGGTCGATGCGGAACATGGTGGAGCACATGCACACGGTCGGGGACATGAAGTGCACGTTCTTGCCATCGGCCCTGCATTCATCATGCAGCCGGTTAACGAGATTCAGTTCGGTGCCGACCAGCCAGCGGGTGCCGGGCTCGGAGTCGCGGATGGTTTTTATAATGTACTCGGTCGAGCCGACGTAATCGGATTTCTGGCACACCTCGAAACTGGATTCCGGGTGGGAAATGATTTTTCCTTCCGGGTATTTCTCCTTGAAGCGATCAATGTGTTCCGGCTGGAACATCTGGTGCACGGAACAGAAGCCTTTCCACAGGATCATCTTCGCCTTGCGGATCTGCTCTTCGCTCAGACCGCCCATGGGCTGGTCGAAATCCCACACCACCATTTGGTCAAGCGGGATACCCATTTTGTAGCCGGTGTTGCGGCCCAGGTGCTGGTCGGGAAAGAACAGGACTTTTTCTCGCTGCCGGAACGACCATTCGAGCACGTGTTGTGCATTGGTGGAGGTGCAGACGATACCGCCGTGCTCACCGCAGAAGGCTTTCAGATCCGCGGCGGAATTGATGTAGGTTACCGGGGTTACCTGTTCATCCGGATCGAGCACCTGTGCCAGTTCCTGCCAGGCACGTTGCACCTTGGCGAGATTGGCCATGTCGGCCATGGAACAACCCGCGGCAAGATCCGGCAGGATGGAAACCTGGTCGGGCCGCGACAGGATATCGGCCACTTCGGCCATGAAATGCACGCCGCAAAAGACTATGAACTCAGCTTTGGAGCTGGCGGCTTCACGTGACAGTTTCAGGGAGTCGCCTGAATAATCGGCGTGGCGAAACACTTCGTCACGCTGGTAGTGGTGGCCGAGGATGACCAGGCGTTCACCCAGTGCGCGCTTCGCTTCCCGTATACGCGCGTCGCACGCGTCATCGTCGAGGGCGATATACGGTGTTTGTTCGATGGCCGCTGACTGCATGTGCGGTTACTCCTTGCCTGTTCTGCAGGGAAAAGCCGGTATGACCGGGACCCGGTACTTCTATCCGCGTGGATTCCGGCCTGCGCCGGAATGACGGGTGGAAAAACTACCTGTGTTCACCTGCCCAGTCTAAACGATCGGGGTGGGTACATAACGTTCGATTGCCTCGCGATTGGTGCGGGAACTCACCCGCCCGACCGCCTGTTGCACCGGAACCCACTCGGCCACTACGTGCTCTTCTCTCGCTATACAGATGGGGGTTGTCGCGGCCAGTTCAACCCTGAAAACGTACTCGGTATTCCAGTCGGTATCCGGTGCATAGCGAGCCCGCCAGGCGGGCACGATTTCAAAATAGTTGCTGTAGCCGCAATCCACCAGCTGCTCCTGCACCTGCAACCCGGTTTCCTCGGCGACTTCGCGAATAGCGGCATCCCGTGCCGCTTCGCCCCACTCCAGGCTGCCGGTCACCGATTGCCAGTAACCCGCGGGCTGGCGGCGCTCCAGCAACAATACTTCACCAGCCACCGTATAGATAACGACCAGCACCGATTCCGGGCGCTTGTACGCCACACTCAGGAATCCCGGT
Source organism: Gammaproteobacteria bacterium (assembly GCA_011371465.1). Classification (GTDB taxonomy): domain Bacteria; phylum Pseudomonadota; class Gammaproteobacteria; order DSM-19610; family DSM-19610; genus Thiogranum. Next base: position 2,139 of record DRQL01000157.1, read on the forward strand.
TTTTCTCGGGCACCTTGCGCAGGCGGATATTGAGTTCCGCGAGCTGGCTGCCCGGCACTTCGGAAGGCGCGTTGGTCAGCGGGCAGCTCGCCGTCTGGGTCTTGGGGAAGGCCATGACTTCACGGATCGACGGTGCGCCGGTCATCAGCATCACCAGGCGATCCAGACCGAAGGCCAAACCACCGTGAGGCGGGCAACCGTATTTGAGCGCGGTGAGCAGGAAGCCGAACTTGTCCTCGGCCTCCTCGTCGCTGATGCCCAGCAGTTCGAATACCTGTTTCTGTACGTCGCCGCGATAGATACGCATCGAACCACCGCCCAACTCCGTACCGTTGAGCACCATATCGTAGGCGCGTGAATGACAGTTGCCGGGATCCGTCTTTAACAGCTCCAGGTGTTCTTCCTTCGGCGAGGTGAAGGGATGGTGCAGTGAATTCCAGCGCCCGGTGTTGTCGTCCCACTCAAACATGGGAAAATCGACCACCCACAGCGGTTTCCACTCGCCTTCCATCAGGCCGCGGTCTTCGCCGAGTTTTACGCGCAGTGCGCCCAGGGCTTCGTTCACCACACTGGCCTTGTCGGCGCCGAAGAACACCAGATCACCGTCCGCGGCACCGGTGCGCTGCATGATCTGCGCGATCACGTCGTCGGGCAGGAATTTCAGGATGGGGGACTGCAGGCCATCGCGCCCCTTGCTGACTTCGTTGACCTTGATATAGGCCAGGCCCCGGGCACCATAGATGCCGACAAATCTGGTGTAGTCGTCGATTTCCTTGCGGGTCAGCTCGCAACCGCCGGGCAGGCACAGTGCCGCAACACGTCCCTTCGGGTCCACCGCCGGGCCGGCGAACACCTTGAAGTCGACCCCCTGCATCAGGTCTCCGACGTCGACCAGCTCCAGTTTGACCCGCAGGTCGGGACGGTCGGAGCCAAACCGCTGCACCGCTTCCTGGTAAGTCATGCGCGGGAACGGCTTGTCCAGCCTGACGCCCAGTACCTTGTCGAACAGCCC
>DRQL01000158.1 GCA_011371465.1 Gammaproteobacteria bacterium
CTGAACGCGTAGCGTCCGCCAGCCAGGGGACCATGAATAACCTGGCGATGGGTGCCAGAAGTGTGCGGGGTGGCTGGGATTACTACGAAACTATCGGCGGTGGCATGGGTGCACACGTACAGGGCAAGGGGCTGGATGCCGTGCAGACGCACATGACCAATACCCTGAATACCCCGATCGAAGTGCTGGAAGGCAACTACCCGTTGCGGATTTGCCGTTATGCCGTGCGCAGGGGATCGGGCGGGGCCGGCCGTCACCGGGGGGGCGACGGTCTGTGCCGGGAATACGAGTTCCTGGCGCCGGCGCAGGTCACCCTGCTGACCGAGCGGCGCAGGCACCGCCCCTGGGGTTTGCTGGGGGGCGGGCCGGGCGCTGCGGGAGAAAACCGGCTGAACGGCAGGCCCCTGGCGGCAAAGCAGGTGGTGCCGGTCAATGCCGGAGACCGTTTGCTGGTGGAAACACCGGGTGGCGGCGGATACCTGGCGCCGGAACAGGACTGAAATGTAACTAAAATCACATAAGTATCTTTGGGGGGATATCTGAAACACGTGGAATATCAGTGGGTAAGCGCCGCCAACATGGAGAACTGTGAAACAGTTCAGATTTTTGACGCATGGTCGTTATAGACTCAACGGACTGTCAACAGGGCCGTCGTGCAATAGCGTGCGGCACTTCCGGGGCGGTCCGGCAACATAACAATCATAAGGTTGGAACATCATCAATGACGAAGATAAAGTGGGTTTCGTTGCTGCGTATCTGCGCGGCCGTCTTGCTGCTGACTTCTGCGGTCGGGCGCGCCACCGCGGATACGGACACCATCATTACCGGTGCCGGTGCACATTTTGCGTGGGTGATTTTCGATTCACTGAAAGCCGACCTGGAAAAAGTCTCCGGTCGATCCATTGAGCTGCACGGCCGTAATTCCACCCTGGGCATGGGCTGTAACGCCGGCATCAAGACCGCCATGCTGAATGAGCCCGGGCACGAGACCTTCGGTTTTGTCTGCTGCCCGCTCAGCCAGGAGGAAGTGGATAGCAAAAAGCTGCGGGTGTATCCGCTGGCGCTGGAACCGGTGCTCATTGTCGTCAACCGGGCCAACCCGGTGTCCGACCTCACGGCGGAGCAGTTACGTGGCATCATGCGCGGCGATATCGTCAACTGGAAAGAGGTGGGCGGCAACGACCAGCCGATCGTCCTGGTGACGCGGCTGCACTGCAAGAAGCGGCCGGGACACTGGAAAACCATTCTTCCTGATGCCGCCGAATTTCGCCAGAAACGCCTCAACGTGAGCAGCGCTGCGGACATGGTGCAACGTGTCAGTGATTTCAGTTCCGCGCTGGGTCATATCGGTTCGACCTGGGATTTCGGTGCAGACAGCAAACTCAAGGTGCTGCGCATCGACGGCTATCAGCCCACGGCGGAAAACCTGCGCAGTAAACACTACCCGTTTTTCCGTAACCTGTCCGCGGTGACCAACCGGACGCCCGGCGAGGACGTGCTGAAAATCATCCATGAGGTTCAGACCGGGCCTGCCTTCAAGGCCGTTGCCGAACGTTACAACCTCCTGCAACTGGAACCCTCCGAAACCCGTATTCAATGACCTACAGATCGCGGTTGCTGCTTTATGTAGGGATGCTGATCGTTTTACTCATAGGGATGATGACCCTGTCGTTCAAGGCGGCCAGGGATGTCGTCGTGCAAGGAGCAGAAGAACGCCTGCGCCACGCCGTGCAACGCCGGGAACAGGATGTGCGTGCGGAACGCCAGGAATTGCTGGGGTACGCCCGGATTATCGCGGACGATCAGCGCCTGCAGGAATACCTGTACATTATTCTCGAACTCGGCACCAGCCGGGAAAGCCTGGCCCCTTACGTTGACCGGCAGTTCAGTTCCCTGCCACACGATGCCTGCCTGATCCTGTCGCGCCGTGGCGAGGTGCTGCTGGGCGGGCAGTACACGCAGGTTGCAGAGCAGGCGCGCCGCCACCTCGAGTCGTCCACCGATGGCTATTTTTACTTCAGTTCACCGCAGGGTGTGGTGATGGTCGTGATGGCCCCGGTCGTGTACGAGGGGCAACGCCTGGCCACCACCGTAGTGACCAGGACACTGGACCCGCAATGGCTGGGTTTGCAGGAAAACCCGGCCAGTGATTACCTGCTGCTGTTTGAAAAAGACGGTTCGATCCTGTGGAGCAGTAACACGCGTTACCAGGGCATGGAGATCGATACCCGTGCGGGTGTACTGGAAGTGCAGGGGCAGTCTTTCCAGCTGCGCCAGGTGGCGCTCGGCAAGGAAGATCCGGCGTTGCCGCGCCTGTGGCTGGGTATTTCCGAGTCGGTGCTGGTCAACCTGCTGGACAGTTACCAGCGCTGGGTCTACTCGTTTTCGGTGCTCGGCGCTCTGGCGGTGTTACTGGTGGGCTGGTTGATGGTGCGTAACTTCAGCAAGCCGTTCAGCCAGCTGATGCACATCACCGAAGAGATGGTGCAGGGCAGGCTGCCGGTAATGCACCGTTCCGAGTCGAAGACTGAAATGGATCAGCTGGTAAACCGGTTTGCCGATGTGCTCGATGCATTGCGGCGCGAGCAGACGCGCGTCCGGCGCGCGCACCGCAAGCTCCAGGAAACCGCGATCACGGACAGCCTGACGGGGATGTATAACCGCCGCTACCTGCAGGAAGTGGCACCGGGGCTGTTTGCCCGGGTGGTGCGCGACCGCTGTTACCTGACGGCCATACTGCTGGACCTGGACTACTTCAAGGCCATCAATGACCGCCACGGTCATCCCGGCGGTGACGCGGTGCTGGTGCATTTTTCCCGCTTGCTCAAGCATAACTCGCGCGCCAGCGATTACCTGTTCCGGATTGGTGGTGAGGAATTCCTGATTCTGAACGTGGCAGAGGACACCGGGTCGAGCTTTGCGCTGGCCGGCAAGCTGCGCGAACTGGTGGCCCGCTCGCCCGCCAGTTACCGGGGTATGGAAATCCCGATCACGGTGAGCATCGGGATCAGTTGCTGTCGTGGCGCATCCGGCGAAGGTTCCCTGAGCCAGCTGATGCGGGCGGCTGACAAGGCGCTGTACGAGGCCAAGTCCAACGGGCGTAACCAGGTCGTCCGGCACCTCAGCTGCCTGGAACCCGCGATTGCAGGGCCGCGTCGTGGGTCGCTGGCGCTGGTAGGTTCGTCTGCTGCCGAAGTCACCGAAAACTGAAACAATTCCGTGCGCTCCCGGGGCGGGGCGCTGTAAGCGGTCATCTGTTTGACGTAGATTAAAGTACAATCTCCCGCTTCAGGTCGAGAGGATCACCGGAACGGCAATCTGAATGCTGTCTGCCGGCGGTACGCCCTGCCTTGAAGGAAGCTGCTGCGGACAAGAGAACGACATGTGTGGAATCTGTGGTGAACTGAAACTGGACTCCCGTCCACCCGACGGGGAGGCGTTGGGGCGCATGCTCAAGCGGCTGGAGCGCCGTGGCCCCGATCACGAAGGCCGCTATGTCGATGGCAGGGTTGCCTTCGGCCACCGGCGCCTGTCGGTCATCGATCTATCCGATGCTTCCAACCAGCCCTGGGTGGACGCCGAACACGGCCTGGTGCTGGTATTCAACGGGGCGATCTACAACTACCGGGAACTGCGTGCCGAGCTGATCGGCGAGGGGTTCAGCTTCAGCAGCGAGGGTGACACCGAGGTGGTGCTCAAGGCCTATGCCGCCTGGGGGGAATCGTTCGCTGCGCGGCTGCACGGCATGTTTGCTCTCGCGATCTGGGACAGCCGCCAGCAGCAGTTGCTGCTGGCGCGCGACCGTTTTGGCGTCAAGCCGTTGTACTACAGCCACGATCACCAGCGTTTCCGCTTCGCCTCCAGCACCCAGGCACTGCTGGCTGCAGGCAACGTGGATACCGCGATCGACCCGGTAGCCCTGCACCATCACTTCACCCTGCACGCGGTGGTTCCCGCGCCGCGGACCCTGCTGAAGGGGGTGCGCAAGCTGCCACCGGCACATGTGCTGGTGCTGGGCGCCGATGGCAGCGAACGCAGCTTTCCATACTGGCGGCTGGACGCCGCACCGCCTGACCCGGGGATGACTGAACGGGACTGGCTGGAAGCGACACGCACGGCACTCGTGAATGCGGTGCGCCGTCGCCGCATGATCGCGGATGTGCCGGTGGGGGTGCTGCTTTCCGGCGGGCTGGACAGCAGCCTGCTGGTGGCACTGCTGGCCGAACACGGTGGTAACGACCTGTTGACCTTCTCGGTCGGATTTGAAGACCACCCGAACGAACCGGGTGATGAGTTCGAATTTTCCGACCAGGTCGTGGAACGCTACGGGACACAGCACCACAAAATTCACATTCCCAACCATGAAGTGCTGGAGCGTCTGCCGGAAGCCATCGATCACATGGCGGAACCCATGGTAGGGCAGGATGCCATTGCCTTCTTCCTGCTGTCCGAACGGGTATCGCAGCACGTCAAGGTGGTGCAGAGCGGGCAGGGCGCCGACGAGGTGTTTGCCGGGTACTTCTGGTACCCGCAAATGCAACAGGCCGGCGGCAGCGACCTGGAACGCTTCCGTCGCTTTTACTTTGACCGGGATCATGACGAGTACCTGCGTATGGTAACCCCGGCCTACAGGGGGCGGGACTATACCAGCGCGCTGGTGGCAGAGCGCCTGCAGGCGGTAGACAGCGACGATTACCTGAACCGCGTGCTGCATTTCGATGTCACCACGCTGATCGTGGATGACCCGGTGAAGCGGGTGGATAACATGACCATGGCGTGGGGCCTGGAAGCGCGTGTGCCCTTCCTCGATCATGAACTGGTGGAGCTGGCTGTTCGCATGCCGTCGGAACTGAAGTTGCGCGAACACGGCAAGTACCCGCTCAAGCAACTGGCCCGCGGCCTGGTGCCGGATGCGGTCATCGACCGGCCCAAGGCCTACTTCCCGGTGCCGGCCCTGAAGTTTGTGCGGGGACCGTTCCTGGAGTTCATGCGCGATATTCTTCATTCGCAGGCCTGCCGGGAGCGTGGCCTGTACCGGGAAGCGTACGTGCAGGATATCCTGGCGGACCCTGAAAACAGGCTGACCCGGCTGAACGGCAGCAAACTGTGGCACCTGGC
>DRQL01000159.1 GCA_011371465.1 Gammaproteobacteria bacterium
AAAGCCGGCAACGGAGCCGTGTCGGTATCGTTATACAGGTTGATAGCGATAGTCGGGAAGTTGGCCCGGATCACGTGACCGGCGCTGGCAACCGCCGGTGGCGGCATTTCCACGCAATCGGGAATACCGGTGCAATCCACCTGGTTGGCCATGACGGCAAGATTCGGAGCTATACCGGGCTTGGGACCGAAGCTGGTAAAGCGGTTGCGGAACACTGCCGGGCCGTAACCGAACTCCCAGTTACCCGGTGTGTAGGCATCGATACCAAAACTGTTCAGTGTCGGCATGATGGCATCGCCGACGGTAAACATCACTTCGGCTGTGCCGTGCACCGTATCACCCACCGCGAGCAACAGGTTGTTGGGGTTATCCGCGCGGATCTCGTTGATCAGGGTCTTGGTCTTGGCCAGACCACCACCCTGTGTTACGTAGCGCCGGCTGCCGTCGGTATTTTTGATAATCCCGGCGTGCGGGACCAGGTTACCGTGGACGTCCTGCAGCTGGATCAGCGTGATGACCTTTTCATGCGCCTGCGCGGTCGACAGGCCACCTAACGCCAGGGACAGGGCAGATGCGAGTACGCATTTACCTGCCTGTTTCAGAAAATCGTGCATAGCCATGGGTTCTCCTCCCGGTAGTGTTGTAATGCGTGGCAACGCACTGGCAGCGTAGTGCGACGGGGTAGACAGAGGTATAGGGAAAATCCTTAAAACGACCGAGCGGAAAGCTTATTTTATACAAAGTAATTTATTGGAATATATTGTTACTTATTGTATTAAATATATATTTACGGCGAAATAACGCCCAGCCGGATAGCCAGTCTGGTCAGCTCCGCCGAGTTGGCGGCTCCCAGTTTCTGTTTCACACTGGTGTGATGGTGGCCAATCGTCTTGGGGCTGACGTTCAGCAGCCCGGCGATTTCGTTGACCGATTTGCCTTCCGCGCGCAGCCGGAACACTTCAAACTCCCGGGGTGACAAACCCGCCACGCGTTCACCGTCGTCGCTCTGCTGGCGCCGCAGCAGATGCGGCATCATTTCCTGGCCGATGAACACTTCACCACGGGCCACACAACGCACCGCTTCGATCATCACGCGTGAGGCGTTGCGCTTGGAGATATAACCGAGCACGCCCAGATCCATGGCGCGGCTCAGAAACACTTCATTTTCATGCACGCTGAATACCAGGATGCGCGCGTTCTGGTCGCGCGCCAGGATACGCCGGCTGGCATCCAGCCCACCAATGCCCGGCATGGTCAGATCCATGACCACAACGTTGGGCTGACATTCCGTATAGCACTGATAGGCACTTTCGCCATCGGTAGCCTCGGCTACCACATCGATGTCATCGGTACTCTCGAACAGGCGACGATAACCGGCGCGCACGACTTCATGATCGTCAACCAGGAGCACCCGAATATCTTTCATAGACTTGCTGACCCTGTTCCTTCCAGCGGAATACGGACCTGGATAACGACACCCTTGCCGGGGGAGGACTGCACCGACAGAGAACCGCCCAGGGCCTCGACACGTTCCCGCATTCCGATCAATCCCAGCCCACGCCCGGGCCTGTCGGCATCCATTCCACAACCGTTATCCTCAATACTCAAACACAGTGTATCCCGCTGTCGGTCGAGCTGCACCCTGACTCGTGTGGCACCTGCGTGTTTGGCGATATTGGTCAGGCACTCCTGAACAATGCGATACAGGGTAATGTTGATACGCTCGCCCAGTCCCATGAGCTCGCCGTTGCTGCTGATACTGCAGTCAACCTGTGGAAAGCGTGCCCGCCAGGCGTCCACTTCCTCTTCCAGCGCAGCCAGCAGCCCCAGGTCATCCAGCACACTGGGACGCAGGCGCTGCATCATCGAGTGTACAACGTCATACATGCGCGAAGATACGCTGACGATCGCACCCGCGCTGGTCGCGATCTTCTCATCCCGTTCCCGGGACAGCTCATGAATCAGTTCGGCATCGGCCTGAATGGCCGTCATGCACTGCCCAAGCTCATCGTGCAGTTCACGGGCAAGGTGACGGCGTTCCTCTTCCTGCACCGCGAGCGACTTGTGGATCAGGAAGCGATTGCCTTCCAGCAGGCTGTGGCATTCGTGTTCAGCCAGTTTACGTTCCGTGATGTCGTGCAGGGTAGCGGCAAACAGGGGTTCACCGTTGATATCGACCCGGCCGATAGACAGTTCCAGCGGAAAACAGCTGCCGTCCCTGCGGCGACCGGTCACTTCGATCCGCGTGTCGATGGTGTGTGTCCAGAAGGCGCTGTCGGCATACCCCGCAACGGCATCCTTTCCATCCGAGACGGGCGCCAGCAACCGGGAGGCCGGCTTGCCCAGCAACTCGTCCCGGCGATACCCGAACAGCTGCTGCATGGCGGGATTGGCCGACAGTATATGACCGCTGGCTGCGTAGGTAATCATGCCATCGATCGAGGTCTCTTCGATGACCCGTTCACGCGCCAGGGACTCTTCCAGGTGCCGCGTACGTTGCGACACTTCGGCCACCATCCGGTTGAATGCCGCGGCGGTGGTGCCGACCTCATCGCGGATTTCCGCCGGTACGGCCACATTGTAATCACCGGCGCCGACACGCTGTGCTGCCGCCGCCAGCCGACCCAGGCGACGCGTCAGGCGCACACCGATAAATACCGTGGCAAGTATGGTCATAACGATCCCGGTCACGGCGATGGCAATACTGCGCAGGCGCGCAGAGTCGATCGACCGGTTCATCTGTGCCAGCGAAAAACCCATGTGTACCTGTCCCATGGGCTGGTTACCGATGCGAATTTCCTGCGCCATGTCCAGTACGCCGTCACTGACGTCAAAAGGGTGGCCATCCGCTGCCGGCCACGGCCCATCCGGTACCTGGCCCAGCGTCACCACCGGGC
>DRQL01000160.1 GCA_011371465.1 Gammaproteobacteria bacterium
CCCGCCGCTGGCGCGCCGACGGGGCTGGCAGGGGCGGGTAAACGTCGGCCTGCACGTTGCCGCCGACGGAGACCTGACCCGCATCCGCCTGGTCCAGTCCTCCGGTTACGCCCTGCTGGACCGGGCCGCCGTCAGGAATGTCACAGAACTACGCGGGATTCCCCGCGCAGCCCAGTGGCTGGAAGGCAACGGGATGGACCTCGTGCTGCCAGTACGCTACCAGCTCGCCGACTGACAACCCTCCCGCAGGTCGGATTAGCGCCAGCGTAATCCGACAGTTCAGCGTCGGGTTACGGCGCCTTGCGCCTAACCCGACCTACAGGCTCCGAAGGGGAACACCTGGCCGGAGAATGACCCCATGGATCAGACCACTTCAGCCCCGTAGGTCGGATTAGCGTAAGCGTAATCCGACAGGCTCGACGTCGGGTTACGGCGCTTCGCGCCTAACCCGACCTACAGGCTCCGAACGGAAACACCTGGCCTGAGCAATGACCCCATGGATCAGACTACTTCAGCCCCGTAGGTCGGATTAGCGTAAGCGTAATCCGACAGCTTCGACTCCGAACGGGAACACCACGCCGGGAATTGACCCGGTGGATCAAGGCGCTTTCAGCGCCCTGTCCAGCTTGGTGAATATCCGGGTCTCCCAGTCTAGTGAGTTCTTGTTCGACTCAACCCGCTTCACGTTGACCACTTCGACCCGGGTGGATGCACCACCATTCATCGGCTCGACATAAATCGCGACATTCTCGCCGAAGCTGAACCAGGTCAGTTTCCGCCTCGCCAGTATCTTGCCTTCGCTCTCGTCTTTGCTCACGATTTCCAGGCTGGTCGTACCCAGCACCTCCAGCATACGGTTCCATACCGTCTGTTGGGGAAGGTCGTAGACCTCCACCCTGCCCGTGCCACGTTTGGCCTCCGCGTCCTTCACGGTTGCGCAGCCGGCCTGCAGCAGGATGACAAGTACAAGGGATATTGCGCTCAGGAGTCTGATAGTCATTTTACTCTCTCTGTTCTGAACCGTTCTCGGATGAACCCCGCCCGTATTGTAACAGGACGGCCGGGTATGGCTTTTTCAATTTTTACCCCGAATCAATGCCTCCGGGTGCCGGTCCAGGTAATCGGCGAAGACCCGGATAGAGCGGGCGGCCCGGGAGAGTTCCTGTACCAGGGATTCGAGCGCCTTGCTGTCGATACTGGAAACGACACCTTCGCTTTGATGTAACAGGCGGCTTGCCTGGTCAACCGCCGCATCCATACTGTCCGCCAGGCGCACCACTTCTTCACTTCCCTGCCTGCGCATCATGAGCCGCAGGTCAGCCATGGCCTCGCCCGTTTCATCGGAAGCCTGTTGCAGGCTGCGCGTCAACGGCCGGATCTCTTCATTGAGCGTGGCACTGAGGTCCCGCAGGTTGACCAGTGACTGGTTCAACAGGCCGGGAGTTTCACGGAACGCGGGGGAATTCGCGACACTGCTGATCGATTCGATGGCCGACGCCAGCTGGGCAACCAGTTTCCTCAGCGGCAACTCGCGCGCCGTTTTGACCAGATCCTGCAACGCGCCCTGCAGCTCTTCCAGGGTGGATGGCAGGGTGGGGAATTCTTCATAGGCGGATTCGAATCCATACAGGTGCAGCGGCGTGTCCGGGTAGAAATTGAACTCGACATACAACTGACCGGTCACCAGGCTGAGTGATGCCAGCTTTGCGCGCAGACCGAGTTCCCTGATGATGTAACTGAGCCCTTCCTTTCCGGCCGCCCTGTCTACGCCTGCCTTGCTTTCTACGTAATGAAAGGCATCGCTGTCCAGATCCACGACAACGGCGACATAGACTTCGTCGGTTGACCGGTCGAACAGGAGCCGAATGTCCGTCACTGTACCTATTTTTACACCCCGGAAACTGGCCGGTGCGCCGATATTCAGGCCCTTGGCATTGCCCTGGAAATACAGCACATAGGTGTCGGTGTTTTTCAGGAATTTGCCGGACCCGAATACCAGTATGACCATGATCAGCAGCACCAGGGCGCCCAGCACGAAGGCGCCGATCGCCGTTGCACTGGCTTTCTGGCTCATGCTTCACCCCGGGTGAGGAAGCGGTGCATCTTGGGATCCGTCGTTGTATCACGAAGCGTTTTTGGATCGCCGGTAGCGGTCATGGTCTTTTTCTCCGCATCGAGGAATACTGAATTGTTACCGATCGAAAAAATGCTGGCCAGTTCGTGCGTGACGATCACCACGGTCGCACCAAGGCTTTCGCGCAGTTCCAGGATCAGGTCGTCCAGCAGGCGTGAGCTGATCGGGTCCAGTCCGGCGGAGGGTTCGTCAAAATAGAGAATATCCGGGTCCAGTGCAATCGCCCGCGCCAGCCCGACCCGTTTTTTCATACCCCCGCTGATTTCGGCGGGATAATAGTCCTCGAAACCGGCCAGGCCCACCAGCGCCAGTTTGAGCCGGGCCAGTTCGCGGATATCGGCGGCACTCAGATCGGTGTATTCCTGCAGTGGCAGACCGATGTTCTCCGCCAGCGTCATGGAGCTCCAGAGCGCACTGCCCTGATAGGACATGCCGAAGTTGCGCATGAATGCCTTGCGCTGCACCGGGTCCGCTGCCCAGAAATCCCTGCCCTCGTAAAGTACCTGCCCTTTGGCCGGTCGCATCAGCCCGACCATGTGGCGCAACAGGGTGCTCTTGCCGCAACCGCTGTCGCCCATGATGATAAAAATATCACCACGCCGTATCGAAAAGGTCAGGTCCCGTTGCACGACAAAGCTGCCGTACGCCATGGTCAGGTCTTTCACCTGGATATGAACATCAGGATCGCCGGCGCCGGCCGTGTCCACAGGTTCAGGCGACGCAGACACGATTCAACTCAGATACCGAGCACATTGAAGATCACCGTCAGGATGGCCGTTGCAATCACGATCAGGAGGATACCGCTTACCACGGCGGATGTCGCAGCGGCACCGACCGCCGATGAACTGCGACCGCACTGGATACCCTGGTAACAACCCGCCACCGCGACCAGCACGCCGTACACGCTCGCTTCGGTCAGCCCCACCATGACGTGCCTGACCTTTACGGCTTCCTGGGTGCGGTGCAGGTATTCCACCACACCGATATCGAAGGTGGTCACCGAAACAAACAAGCCGCCCAGGATCCCGAACAGGTCGGCATAAACTGTCAGCAGCGGCATCATCAGGATCAGCGCCAGCATGCGCGGCAGCACCAGGAAATCCATGGCTGATATCCCCAGCGTTTCCAGCGCATCGATTTCTTCATTAACCTGCATGGTACCCAGCTGCGCGGCGAAGGCGGCACCGGTGCGGCCGGCCATGATGATACCGGTCATCATGGCGCCCATGGCGCGCGCCATACCGATACCCACAAGATCGGCGACATACATGGTGGCACCGAAATTCACCAGTTGCGCAGCGCCAATATAGGCCAGGATCATGCCCACCAGGAAACTGATCAGGGCAACGATGCCAAAGGCCTGCGCGCCGGTCTGCTGCACGGTCAGCCACAGGTCCGACCAGCGGAACTGGGCCCTGCCGCGCAGCAGGCGCGCCAGGCTCAGGGTGGCTTCACCAACAAACGCCAGTGCCGACCTGGTAGCGCCGGCAACCGCCAGTGAGCGATTACCGAACCGCTCGAGAAAGGGTGCCTTGCCCGCGGCACGCCTTGCACCCTTGCGTTCGGGGACGGCGCTTGCCAGTTGCAGCAGCCTTTGTACTCCGTCAGGCAGGCCCGACTGGTCCAGCTGTACAGAGCGATTGCCGGCCATCGCAGTGACACGTACCAGGAAGATCAGCAGCGCGCTGTCCCAGCCGGTCAGGGCCGAACTGTCGAAACCGATCCGCTGGATACCCGGGTGGCTGTCCAGCCAGTTTTCAAGCGGCGTCGCATCGGGCAGTGCGTGGTGTGTCTGCCAGCTGCCGGCCAGCGTGACCTGCAAACCGTCCGTGCCGGCGGCTGCAAATTTCAGTTGGTAGAGATCATCCATTCACTTCCCGATACGGCCGGTCTCGCGGTCATCCTCTTTGTTGATCTTCCGGTTGATATCGGCAACCGCTTCGTCAACAGGATCCAGGACCCGGTCCACAATGTCTTCTTTCTGCCCTTCCCTTTCTTCCGTCCCGCTCCCGGCAGCACCGGCCGGCGAATCCACTGGCCCGATCTGGTTCTGGTAGTCACTGGCCGCGTCGTCTTCCTGCGCGGCACCTGCACCGGACACCAGTAGCAGGGTTGTCAGCCATAGCGCCTGTCTGAAAACAGCATGCATGTATTTCAGCGCTCCTTATAAGGAAAATCGGGAACCCGCCCCCGGACCCATCCCGCTCCCCCCGGGTTCGACCACTGCCTGCGCATCGGTTAGACTTGTTCTAAGTTTATAATACCCCATGACTATTGCAGATTACACACGAACCCCGGCAGATGACCGATAGCCACCCGCCCGCTACCCTGGAAGCCCGTGAACTGACCTGTATCCGCGACGACCGGGCGCTGTTCACCGACCTGTCCTTCCGGCTCGGTCCGGCGCAGGTGTTGCTGATCGAGGGCCGCAATGGCAGCGGAAAGACGTCGCTGCTGCGCATCCTGTGCGGTATCCGCATGCCGGACACCGGCACCATCACCTGGAACGGCGGCGACATCTACCGGCTGGCCACCGGCTACAACGCGTCCACCGCCTACATCGGCCACAAGGACGGCATCAAGCTGGAGCTGACGGCAGAGGAAAACCTGAACTTTGCCCGCAGCCTGGGCTCACCCTCGGACATCCGTCTGTCAGAGGCGCTGGAACAGATGGAACTGGGTGGCTACGACGATATCCAGGCCATCAACCTGTCGGCCGGGCAAAAGCGGCGCCTGGCGCTGGCGCGCCTGCTGGTTACCCGGTCAACCCTGTGGATTCTGGACGAACCCTTTACTTCGCTGGATACCCACGGAATCGCTATGGTTGAGGACCTGATCACAAACCACCTGGCAAAGGGTGGTATGCTGGCGGTTACTTCGCACCACCCGGTCAACCTGGGTAACGCTGACATCACGCGCATCAACCTTTCCGAACGTTCTGCATGACGACTGCCAACCTCAGCCAGGCTTTTATGATCCTGCTCCGCCGCGACCTGACGCTGGCCTACCGGCGCCGCTCGGAAATGATCAACCCGCTGCTGTTTTTCGTGCTGGTCACGGCCCTGTTCCCGCTGGGCATCGGTGCTGATCCCACCCTGCTGCGGGAAGTCGGCCCGGGCATCATCTGGGTAGCTGCGCTGCTGGCGGCCCTGCTGTCACTGGATACGATTTTTCGTTCGGATTTTGACGATGGTTCGCTGGAACAACTGCTGCTGAGCCCGCACCCGCTGTCTATCCTTATGATCGCCAAGGTTTTTGCGCACTGGCTGATCACCGGGCTGCCGCTGCTGGTGGTGGCCCCGCTGCTGGGCGTGCTGCTCGACCTGCCGGGCGCGGCCATCCGCACCTTATTGATCACCCTGGCACTGGGCACCCCGGTGCTGAGCCTGATCGGCACCATCGGGGTGGCATTGACCGTTGGCCTGCGCAAGGGTGGTATGATCCTGTCCCTGCTGGTGCTGCCCCTGTATATTCCGGTGCTGATTTTTGCCGCCAACGCGGTCGCGACCAGCGGCGCCGGCTTGCCGGTGGAAGCCCATTTGTCACTGCTGACCGCCCTGCTGGTGCTGGCGGTCAGCCTGTCACCCGCTGCCACGGCAGCGGCCCTGCGCATCAGTCTGAGTTAGCACATGTTGAAATTCTTTCACCGAATGGCGTCGCCCAAGTATTTCTACCAGTTCACGGGCAAACTGATCCCCTGGCTGGGTATAGCCTGCCTGGGCTTCATGCTGGCAGGCCTGTACGACGGCCTGCTGGTGGCACCCACTGACTACCAGCAGGGTGACAGCTACCGCATCATGTTCGTACACGTGCCCGCGGCCTGGATGTCGCTGTTTATCTACATGGTCATGGCCACGGCCGGCGCCATCGGGCTGATCTGGCACATCAAGCTGGCCGAAGTGATGGCCATCAGCAGCGCCCACGTGGGCGCATCGTTTACCTTCCTGGCGCTGGTCACCGGGTCGATCTGGGGCAAACCGATGTGGGGCGCCTGGTGGGTGTGGGATGCGCGCCTGACCTCGGAGCTGATCCTGCTGTTCCTCTACCTGGGCGTGATTGCGCTGTACAACGCGGTGGAAGACAAACGCACGGCGGCACGCGCCACCTCGATCCTGGCACTGGTCGGCGTAGTCAATATCCCCATCATCCACTACTCGGTGGAATGGTGGAATACCCTGCACCAGGGGCCGACGGTCACCAAGTTCGACGCGCCCTCCATCGACCTCAAAATGCTGATTCCGCTGCTGCTGATGGCGGTAGCCTTTAAACTTTTTTACGCCGTGGTGGTCTTGATGCGTGCACGCTGCGAAATCCTGCAGCGCGAACGCAACAGCGGCTGGGTGAAGGAACTGGTCAGGGCATCATCATGAGCGAATTTTTTCACATGGGCGGCTACGCCTTCTACGTCTGGCTGTCCTATGGCATCACACTGGTTGTCCTGCTGGGCAACCTGCTGTCGCCCATGCTGCTGAAAAAGCGGCTGCTGCGCGAACTGGCGCGCCGCGAACAACGGGCCAGGAGGTCACAAACATGAACCCGGTACGCAAGAAACGCCTGATCCTGATCGGCCTGATGGTCGCCGGCGTTGCCATCGCGGTGGGCTTTGCACTCAACGCCTTCAACCAGAACCTGATGTTCTTCTATGCGCCCAGCGAGGTCATCGCCGGCGATGCCCCTCCAGACCATCCTTTCCGTCTCGGCGGGCTGGTCACTACCGGCAGTGTGCAGCGACAACCCGATGGACTAACGACCCGCTTTGACGTGACCGACAACGTCAAAACCGTCACCGTGCAATACACCGGCATCCTGCCCGACCTGTTCCGCGAGGGCCAGGGTATCGTGGCACACGGGAAGCTGAACGAGAACGGGGTTTTCATTGCCGATGAAGTACTGGCCAAGCACGATGAGAACTATATGCCACCGGAAGTAGCCGCCTCGCTCAAGGACGCCCACGACGCGGCCACCGCACCGGCCGCAGGCAAAAGCAGCAAACCATGATCCCTGAACTCGGTCACTTCGCGCTGATACTGGCGCTGTGCATGGCCATCATTCAGGCCATCTTCCCGCTGGTCGGCAGCCTGAACCGTACACCGGACTGGGTCGCACTGGCGCGGCCGGTAGCGTGGGGCCAGTTTGTGTTCCTGTCACTGTCATTCGGCATCCTCACGCACGCGTTCCTGGTGAACGACTTCTCGGTGCTGTACGTCGCCCAGCACGGTAATACCGAACTGCCGACCATCTATAAAATCTCTGCCGTGTGGGGTGCACACGAAGGATCACTGCTGCTATGGGTACTGATCCTGTCCGGCTGGACCGTGGCCGTCGCCTCGCTGACGCGCAACCTGCCGGACGAAGTGGTAGCACGCGTATTGTCCGTAATGGGCATGATCAGCATCGGCTTCCTTTCCTTCCTGCTGTTCACCTCGAACCCCTTTGAACGCCTGTTCCCGGTGCCCGTGCAGGGCGGCGATCTCAACCCGCTGCTGCAGGATTTCGGACTCGCGGTACACCCGCCCATGTTGTACATGGGGTACGTCGGTATGTCGGTGGCGTTCAGTTTTGCCATTGCCGCACTGATCGGCGGCCGGCTGGACAGCGCCTGGGCACGCTGGTCGCGTCCCTGGACGCTGGTCGCCTGGGTATTCCTGACCATCGGTATCACACTCGGCAGCTGGTGGGCCTACTATGAGCTGGGCTGGGGCGGCTGGTGGTTCTGGGACCCGGTGGAAAACGCCTCGTTCATGCCCTGGCTGGCTGGCACGGCACTGATACATTCACTGGCGGTCACCGAGAAGCGCGGCGCCTTCAAACGCTGGACCGTGCTGCTGGCACTGCTGGCCTTTTCGCTCAGCCTGCTGGGCACCTTCCTGGTACGTTCCGGTGTACTGACCTCGGTGCACTCGTTTGCCGCAGACCCGGCGCGTGGCCTGTTTATCCTGATGTTCCTGCTGTTCGTTATCGGCGGATCGCTGTTCCTGTACGCACTGCGGGCACCGGGCATCTCCCGCGGCGGCGGCTTCGCCAACCTGTCACGGGAAAGCATGCTGCTGGGTAACAACCTGCTGTTACTGGTGATCACCGCCCTGGTACTGCTGGGCACCCTGGCGCCGCTGCTGTACGACGCGTTCCAGTGGGGCAAGATTTCCGTCGGCTTCCCCTGGTTCACCAGCATGTTCGTGATGTTCACACCCCCGCTGATCGTACTGATGGGCGCCGCGCCGCTGACACGCTGGAAGCAGCAGGACCCGGCCGCGCTGCTGCGCAGCCTGCGCCTGGCGCTGGGCATCAGCATCGTGGCCGGCCTGGTCATGGCACTGCCGGTACGTGAAGGCTCACTGTCTGCGGGCCTGGCGGTCGCACTGTCGCTATGGCTGTTGAGCACCCTGCTGACCAGCCTGAAGCAACGACTGAAAAACAGGTCCGGTGTGGGCGGCCTGCTGGCCGATATTGCCAGCCGCGGCGGTCGCTCCTATTACGGGATGTGGGTAGCCCATGCCGGTATCGCCGTGTTCGTGATCGGCGTCACTTTCGTCACCCAGTACGATATCGAAAAAGACGTGCGCATGAGCCCTGGACAGGAAATCCAGCTGAACGACTACCGGTTCCGGTTCGACGGTGCGGTCCCCCACAAGGGCCCCAACTATACCGCCCAGCGCGGCACCGTGCGCGTATTCAGGGACGGTAAGGAAATCGCCGTTTTACACCCGGAGAAACGCACCTACCTGGTCCAGTCCCGCCCCATGACGGAGGCCGGTATCGACGCAGGGTTCCTGCGCGATATCTATGTTTCGCTGGGCGAACCACTGGGTAACGGTGACTGGGCGGTACGCCTGTACTACAAACCCTTTGTGCGCTGGATCTGGCTGGGCGGCATCCTGATCGCCATCGGCGGCCTGCTGGCGGCCTCTGACCCGCGCTACCGGATGCGCGTACTGGCCAGGATGCGCGGTTCCCGAACCGCCACCGGGACAACGACCGCGGAGGTTCATGCCTGATGCCGCGTTTTGTTCGTTACCTCGCTCCGCTGGTGGCGTTTATCGCGCTCGCCGGTCTGTTGTACAAGGGCCTGAGCCTGGACCCGAAACTGGTGCCCTCTCCGCTGATCGACAAACCCGCCCCGGCCTTTTCCCTGCCACTGTTGCAGCATCCGGACACACTGATCAGCAACAGCGACTTCAAGGGAGAGGTTACCCTGTTCAACGTGTGGGCCACCTGGTGCGTCGCCTGCCGGCAGGAACATCCCCTGCTGATGCAGCTGGCCAAACAGGGTGTACGCATCTACGGACTGAATTACAAGGACGAGCGTGCCGCCGCCAAACGCTGGCTGCAGATGTTCGGTGACCCCTACCTGGCAAACGCATTCGACGAAGACGGCCGCACCGGCATCAACTGGGGCGTGTACGGCACGCCGGAGACGTTCGTGGTCGACAAAAAGGGGATTATCCGCCACAAGGTAATCGGCCCCCTGACTAGCGAATCCATCAAACACGAATTGCTGCCGTTACTCAAACAGCTGCAGGAGGAAGATGGATGATGCCCAGGAAATTGCTGTTTCTGGCCATTCTGCTTACCACCTTTACCGGCGCGATGGCTGCCGGGCTGGAAGCGTTCGACTTCAGCGGTAACGTCAATGAAGACCGCTACAAAAACCTGATTGCGCAGCTGCGTTGCCTGGTGTGCCAGAACCAGTCACTGGCGGACTCGGATGCCGAGCTGGCCCACGACCTGCGGCGTGAAGTCTGGGAACTGATGGACCAGGGCAAGAGCGACCGCGAGGTAAAGGACTTCCTGGTCGCCCGCTATGGCGATTTCGTACTCTACAAGCCACCGGTCAAGCCATCGACCTACATACTCTGGTACGGTCCTTTTGCACTGCTGGCCATCGGCCTGCTGGTATTACTGCGCATCCTGAAAAGCCGCAGCAAACAGACCGACTCCGGTTTTTCCGCCGAAGAGCAGGAACGCCTGAAAAAGATCCTCGACTCCGACAGGCCTGACGGGAAATAACTGCACATGAACAGCTTCTGGCCGCCGGCCATCGCCATGGCATTACTCGCACTGGTATTTACCGTTCCGCCACTGCTGCGCAGCCGGAAACGCTCGCTGGTAGACCGGGACCAGTTGAATACCGCAGTCGTCAAGGAACAACTGGCCGAACTGCAGGCCGACCTGGAGTCGGGCAAACTCGATCAGGCCGCCTATACGGCGGCGCGCCACGACCTGGAACGCGAGCTGCTGGATGAACTGGACAGGGCGGATACACCGGTCGACCAGGACACACACAGCGGGCGCTGGGCCGTGGCCCTGTTTGTGCCTCTCATCCCCTTACTGGCCATTGCACTGTACCAGCAGCTGGGCGCAGGTGACCTGCTGGACAAGATCGAATCCGGCCCGGTGCAGCAGGCCGGCAGCGGCAATGGAGCCGCGCCGCCACACGACATCGAGGCAGTGGTCGCCAAACTCGCCCAACGCCTCAGCGAACAACCGGATAACCTGGAAGGCTGGCTGTTGCTGGGACGCGCCTACGCCAGGATGCAACGTTTCCAGGAAGCCGCGAATGCTTACAAACAGGCGCGACGGCTGGCCGGCGACCAGCCGGACCTGCTGATCGACTATGCAGACATGCTGGTCTCCGCCAGCGGCGGCGAATTCAGTGACGAGGTCGGGCAGCTGTTGCGGACTGCGTTGCAAAAGCAACCCGATAACCTCAAGGGCCTGTGGCTGATGGGGCACTGGAAATACCAGCGCGGCGACAACCGCGGCGCGATCGAGGACTGGCAACAGGTGGCGCAGCAACTGCCGCCGGGCAATGCCGAAGATGCCGCCGCCATCCGTCAGCAGATACAGATGGCGCGCGCCCGGATGGGTGTTGATAGCGGTGACCTGGCAGCAACAACTACCAAAGCTCCGGCTGCAGCGAAGCCTGCGGCAAACGGCGGTGCCGGCATCAAGGTCAGCGTCACACTGGATGCCGGGCTTGCCGACAAGGCAGCGCCCGATGACACGGTGTTTATCTATGCACGCGCCGTCAGCGGTCCGCGCATGCCTCTGGCCATCGCCCGCAAAAAAGTCCGTGACCTGCCGATCAGCGTAACGCTGGATGATTCCATGGCCATGTCACCGGCGATGGTGCTGTCCCGTTTTCCGCAGGTCACACTGGGTGCGCGGATCTCCAAAACCGGTCAGGCTATTGCACAGAGCGGCGACCTGCAGGGGATCCGGAGCCCGGTCACACCCGGGCAGAAAGAGACGGTGCAGATTGTGATTGATGAAGTGGTCGAGTAGTGCTACGTCGGATTACGTCGCTGCGCGACTAATCCGACCTACATTGGCACTACCTGTCACCGTATTAGCCCGTAGGCCGGATTAGCGCAGCGTAATCCGACAAACCAACCCAACCACCTCCACACAACCTTGCACCGCACACCCTGCCCGTAGGTCGGATTAGCGCAGCGTAATCCGACAAACCAGCCCAACCCATCCCCACACAACCCTGTACAACGCACCCCACCCGTAGGTCGGATTAGCGCAGCGTAATCCGACAAACCAGCCCCAATCATTCCCGCCCCACACCCTCCGCAAAACAGATCTCCGTTGCACCCCAGTCACTTGCCAGCACACCTCGCCGCACAAAACGACCAAAACTCGACCACGCCCAGTCAGCAGGCCGGTTCACATAGCCATGACGCACCGGGTTATAGTGAATATAGTCAACATGTGCCCGGAAGTCGTCTTCATCCCTGATTACATGCTCCCAGTAGCGACGCTGCCATACCTGCCGGCCCTGCTTGCCAACGGGTGTTGCTGGCGGCACACCGCCGTACCAGGCAGGAGAACATCGCCTGGTAAACGCGGTTTTCACCAGGCGCCAGCGTCGTGCAAAATCAGCGTCACCGGGAGGCAGGGTCCAGATGCAATGCAGGTGATCGGGAAGGACAACGATGGCATCCAGCGAGAAAGGGTGTTTTCGCATGACCGACCGGAAGGCCGTGCGTAAAAGATTGACTGCGGCTTCACTGCCAAACAGCTGACACCGCTGGTGGGTAACCAGCGTGAAGAAATAACAGCCCCCGGGCACGCGGGCGCGGCGGTATCGCATGGCTTCCTCCCTGAAGCGCGGTTTGCCGGGTGGCACTGTGCTGACCCGGTTTGCAGACCTTACGTCGGATTGCGTTGCTGCGCAACTGATCCGACCTGCACCCGGTGCAGCCGGTATCCGGTGAAGTTATCGAGTAACGCTACGTCGGATTACGTCGCTGCGCGACTAATCCGACCTACATCACCTCACTGCCGCCCCTCACCACCAAAGCCCGTAGGTCGGGTTAGCGCAGCGTAACCCGGCAAACCAGCCCGACCACCTCCACACAACCTTGCAGCGCACATCCCGCCCGTAACCCGTAGGTCGGATTAGCGAAGCGTAATCCGACAAAAAGCCTCGGACCACACCACTGCCCGATCCATCCCGCCTACTTCAACGGCAAGCTCCTGAACATCTCGCTGACTGCATATTGCAGGCGTTTCTTGCTGTCCCCGGGGCTGCGATCCACCTTCACATTACCAACAGCCACCCCTGCCCAGACGGGTTTGAGCGTGTCGGTATCGATGAACATGACCGCCAGCGCACCCCGTGGCGAGTTCTTCAGCACTTCCATTTCCTGCTTCGGGTCTTCCTTCAACTCCAGGGCCGCCATGTCCACACCGGCAACATAGGCCACCAGCATATCGGGGTTGCGGTCAACTTCCGACAACCCTTTCTGGCGCAACTCACTATTGATAAGGAAACGGATCTCGGCATCCGCATCAAATTTCGGTGGTTCCCGGTAACCATCCGGTCAGGGTGTCACTTCGAACCGGAACCGCCCTGCTCTTCCAGTTCCTTTCTGCGCTTTTCCTCGTACTGTGTACAGGCGGACTTTCCCCCGTCGTCATGATGTATTGCGCCGGATGCGTAATCGGCAGCCACCATACCCGCGAAAACATAGGGCGCAAATATCAGCGTACCGAAGGTCAACGCGGCCGATTTCACCGGCACGGCTTTTACCGACGGGTCGTTCAACGGTCCGCTGACTTTTACCGGTTCGGCTTTCAGAACCAGCCGGCTTTTTTTCCTCGGAATGAACACATAGTCGATTTCTTCCTTGCCCAGGTCAACGGTTCCCTCACCGGCGACCGTTATGGATTTTGAATCAATAAAGAAGGCATCGGTACTGATCACGCCCTTGCGGATACTGAAATCCGCAATACCACAATTGATCGGTGCATATTTTGCATCCTTCGCTATGTTCAGGCTCCAGCCCACGAGGTCCACGAACAACAGGTTGATCAACGAACGGCGCAACCGGCCGTCCTCTACGGTTATGTAAATATTTCCGTTCGCGCTGGAAGCCAGTTCATGTGCGCTGGTACCGGCAGCCTTGAAGGAGAGGTCGAGATTGACATTCGACTTCAGGATTTTCTCGAACCCCGGCTCTTTTTCCTGGCCCTGGTAGGGATTCACGTTCCGCGCCGCGGCCTCTAGCGCCAGCGTCGGGGTATCCCTCGTATCCACGTCGAGCGCCATATCCAGCGCCCCTTTTGCATAGGTGAAAGTCACCGGTCTGGCAGTCAGGTGCCCCGACTTCAGCGCCAGCACCAGGCGCGCCGACTGTGCGTCCCAGCCTTCCTGGTCAAAGGAATCGACATCCACCGTCAGATCCATATCGGCCTTTTTCAGCCAGTGGAAAGGGATCGGGTCACGCGAAAAAACCGGGGCATGCGCTTTCTTCCCGTTCTTTTTTTTCTTTTCTTTCTTTTTATCCTTTTTATTCTGCCCGGCTTTTCTTTCCTCCGCGGCCCGGTCGATCGGGTCCCTGAAAAACACGTGCTGCGCCCTGATCGCACCGCTCAGGTAAGGAGGACTTTTATTGAAATCACCGTCCAGCTTCATCTCGACCCGGGCTTTATCCAGCGACAGGTCAGCATTCAGCACAGTGTGCCGGCCGGCCTTTTTCACCACGGCGTTCCACTCGACCGGCCCCACCTTTGTCCACTGCTGGTCGAACAGGGCGCCCATCAGTTGCAGGTCCCTGGCCTTCAGCTTGCTGTTCAGCAACAGCGTCTCGGGTGCGGAAAAGTCGTCGTAGCTGCCATCCACCAGGATGGTCAGCAATCCCGGGTCCGAGCTCTCCACGTGCAGGGAGTCCATACCCAGTGTGCCGTCACTGTCCGAGATCACCAGGCTGCCGCTTACCGGCTTGAGGTCGGGCAGCGCCTGCTGGTCCGCAAATGCCGCCAGGTGATGTCCGCCGAGATTCAGGCTGGCATCCAGTCGCACCTTGCTGAGCGTGTAAATATTGCCGATATGACCCTTGGCCGACAGTACCGGTGCACTGCTGTCGCCGACAAATACCCGCAACGACTTCAGGCCCAGTGACTTGTCCTTGTCATTGAGTTTGGCGGTTGCCGAAACCACGCCCAGTTGCGGCATACGTAACCCCAGGGCTGCTGCAAATGCCTGGCTGCTGGTGGAGCGGGCGTGCACGGCAAGGTCGGTGTTTGCCAGGCGCCACTTCTGCGCCGAGCTGATATACCCCAGGCGGCCTTTGGCCGTTACCCGCATGATGTCCGGTTGACCGGCGGTCAGGGAAAAATTACTGAGCAACAGTTTTTCGTCGGAACCGGAGTAGCGCATACTCAGGTCCAGCGGACCGATGGCGGGAATCCGGTCCTCCAGGCCGAACAGGGTATTGAGCGTTGCCGTGTCATCGGTATGGGCCTTGAGATCGATCCGGATACCCTGCATATCAAACTCCGGAAAGAAGACCACGCTATCCACATGCCCGGTCTCTGAAATCATCAGCGGCTCACCGACGGGTGAATTCTGGGTGTAGTCATCCAGGCGGTGCCGGCCTGCCACCGTGTGCAGGCGGCCACGCGCACGGTAGGCAATCCTGGGAAAATCCTGTTTCGCCCAGGCACTCAGAAAACTGGTGTCCCGGCCACGCATCTCGATCGCAAGGTCGATGCTGTTTAGCGGATCCTGTTGGTCCCAGTCCCGAAAATCGAGGCGGCCCTTTGCCGCGATAAAGGTTCTGTCATCCCGGCCGGCTGACAGGCTGACCCGGTTCAGTTGTAAAGCCCGGGTATCTCCCTCGATGCGGAACGACAGGTCCAGGGGACCATGCAGCGGCAGATCCAGGTCGACACGTTCCGCCAGCAACGAAGCCTGTTTCGCCCGGATAACGGTGTCCAGCGCATACCCCGTATTGGGTTTGTCCGCGTCCAGCGGGAACTGTGCAATGCTGCCCTTCAGACTTGCCGTGATGCCTTTCTCATCCTTTGTGCGGATGACGATTTTTTCCAGCCGGGGATCGCCGCGCGTCGAATGTACCTCGCCGGTCGCAGTCACAGCTCCGAGTTCGGGAATTTGCTCGAACAGCAGGGCGCGGGCGGCGTGCGTGGTCGGCGCACTGAATTCGAGGACAAGGTCCAGGTTTTCGGGTTGAGGTCCGTCGAAAAGACGGGTGACCGCAAGCTGGCCGGCCAGCGACAGGTCCAGTTCATCCTCGGTTCTGGCCCGGACACTGAAGTCGCTCAAATCCAGTTGCGCTGCGCTACCCGACACACCGGCGGCCAGTTCACCGCTCACCAGTCGTCCCATCGTATCCGGCAACAGGGGCTTCAGCCAGTCTCCGTCATCGATCCGCCCGGCCAGTGCAAGGTCAACACCCGAGAATGCAGCAGCCTCAGCGATACGCCCCTGTAACGTGGCCTGCGACTGCCCGGGACCGTTCCAGGTCATGGTCAGGTCCTCCAGTGCCGGCTGGCGAAGACTTCCCGTGAGTCGGGCACTGGCAACCAGTTCGCCGGGAATTTCCAGGCCGGCTACCGGCAGTTTTTGCAGGTCCGGGGCCAGCATGCGCAGGGTCGCTTCCAGTGCTGCATCGGGCCGGCCGAAATCGATCTGCCCCACGACGGATGCGTCCGCAAAAATACCCTGTACCGTTAACGAGAACGGCAACCGGCTGCGTTTCAGCGCCTTGCGCAGTTCCGGCAGAGTCACCTTCAGGGCCAGTTTTTCGCCTTCCACCGCCACCTCGGCGGTCAGTTGCGGGTCTTCCCCGCCGGGTAGCAGCTCCAGGCCAAGTTCGCTGACTTCGGTGACGGGCAACTGCAGTTTTTCACCCTCAACCACCAGCGACAGGTTCGATACCCGGACATCGTGCAATACCGGCTTCAGGCGCAGGGAAGAAAGATCAATAGCAGCCGGCGCTCCCCTTTGTGCCGCTGTTTCGCTGCGATTGACATTGACCAGGGTGTCACCGACCAGCAGCCGGGGAATATCCACGCGTCCCACCAGCAGGTAGGGCAGACTGATCTCTACCAGCAGCGAACGGGTTTCAGCCCGGTATTTCCCGCCCGGGTCTTCGATAACCAGACCATTCAGCGTGAGCACGGGCGACAGTGTGCGTGTTACACGGGCACCGTCACGGTAACGGATCTGCGTACCGGATATCGATTCCGCGCGTTTGACCAGCCAGGAAACCAGCGTGGCATCATCGACCGCAAGCCAGGCACTGCCGACCACGAGCAGAGCAAGCAAAAACACGGCCAGCAAAGCCGCCAATACACGTCTGGGGGTCATCATTCCGGGAAGTATAGCAGGGGCCGTCAGACGGCCCGAAAAAAACCGGGACTGGATTCAACCAGTCCCGGTCCGGGTACTACCATGGTTCAGATCAGCACGATTCGGTACTACGCGTACTGCACCGTGCCTGGTGAACTAGTGCTTGATCACTTCGATGACCACGCGGCGATTGAGCCGGCGACCTTCCTCGGTGTTGTTATCGCCGATGGGATCAGACTCGCCCTTGCCCATGACCTTCATTTTCTGGCGGTCGACACCGCCGGCCGTGGCCAGGTAGTCGGCAACCGCCTGGGCACGTCGTTCCGACAGACCCTGGTTATAACTTTCCGGACCCTGCGAATCCGTGTAGCCCACCACGTTGATGTGTGCAACATTGGCGCGCAGCATCGGCCGGTAGGGATCGAGCTTCTGGATAACGCCATCCAGTTCAACCTTGTCGGCAGCACTCAGATCGGCACTGTCGAACCCGAACTCCAGGTTCTGGATAAAGGCTTCCGCAACGATTTCTTCTTTCGCAGCGAGCACCTGGCCATCCTTGGTCACTTCCGTTTCCTTGACGACCGCGACGCCAGCGCCTGCCGGCTGGTTATCCACCTCTACGGTTTCGGTCACCTCTTTTTTGTAACCGCACTTCTCCAGCAGTTCCTTGGTGTCTTCGTAGATGGTGCGCACACATTCACCGGAGCTGTCAGTGACCGGGTTGCTGTCGGAACTCCTGGCGTAGCCATCAACCGTCAGGTTATCGACTGCATGCGCGGGAAGGCTGACCGCCAGGGCAAGCCCGAGCGCGGTGGCGGTTTTTTTACTCATGTATGACATAACGACTCCTTAACGTATGTATACCCGATTTTCGAGGTAACTTGATTCTGTATCGGTAACTTGGAAAACGCGGAGATTATAACCCAGATTAATCCCATTGTTACCTGATTTGTTTGCAAAAACCGCCCTATTGTTTCCCCGGACGCCGGTTTCGTGTAGCCTGCGGCCCGCGATGATGCCCTGTAATCCCCCCTTGCTATCGCTACCAGGAGCCCTGCCCGCCGTGTTGCAACGTATTTTCCTTGCCCTGATCTGCCTGTCATTCACCTCGAATCTGCTTTCGGCCGCGGAAACCGGCACCCGGGACCCGATCCGGGAGCGCGTTGAGCGCATCCGCGCCGGTGACACACTGACTATCGGCACAGAGACCGTCGCCTCGGTACAGGTGCTGCCCGCCCTGTACGAACAACACGACTACGCGCCGGTCTGGACCCGTTCCGACTCGATTGAACAGCTGTTTGCCGCGCTGGAAACGATCGACGAGGATGGCCTGGATGCCACCGACTACCACTACGAGGCCCTGTCGGCACTGCGTTCAGCCAGCGCAACAGGCACCCTTGACCCGGTATCTGCGGCCGATTATGACATTTTATTGACGGATAGCCTGGTGCGACTGGGCTACCACCTGCTGGTGGGCAAGGTAGACCCGGTCGAGCTGGACAACCACTGGAACATGGATGACACCATCGGCGATCTCGACACCGCGCTGGCGCTGGCGCAGGCCATCGACAGGGGAACCGTCGACGAGCTGGTGGAACGGCTGCGACCGCAGCACCCGGCCTATGCACGACTGCGGGGCGCGCTTGCGCGCTACCGCGCTATCCAGCAACGCGACGGCTGGCAGCCGGTTCCCGCGGGCCCGGTATTGAAACCGGGCATGACGGATCAACGCGTTCCGGCCCTGCGCCGGCGGCTGGCAGTCACCGGGGACCTGGCCGATGCAAGTTCCGGTTCGACAGAGTTCGACGACGCGCTTACAAAGGGCGTTGAAAAGTTTCAGCGGCGTCACGGCCTGGAGGCGGACGGTATCGTTGGCCCATCCACCCTGCGGGCACTGAATGTACCGGTGCAGGACCGTATCGACCAGATCCGGGTCAATCTGGAACGTGCACGCTGGGTACTGCACCGGCTGCCCGATGAATATGTCCTGACCGATATCGCCGGTTTCCGTGTCGTCTACTTCCGCAACGGCAACCTCATCTGGCAATCGCGTGCTCAGGTTGGCAAACCGTACCGCAAAACGCCCGTGTTCCGGTCCAAAATCACCTATCTGGACATCAACCCCACCTGGACAGTACCGCCCACCATCCTGAACCAGGACATTCTGCCACGGCTCAAAAAGGACCCGGACTACCTGCGCAAAAAGGATATGCGCGTACTGACCTTCGACGGCAAACCGGTCGACGAACGCACGATTGACTGGAGCCTGTACCCGGGCCGGAAATTTCCCTACATGATTCGCCAGAACCCGGGGCCGCAAAATGCACTGGGACGCATCAAGTTCATGTTCCCCAACCAGTACGCGGTATACCTGCACGATACACCCAGCAAGTCGCTGTTCGGTCGCACCGACCGCGCACTCAGCTCGGGCTGTATACGGATTGAAAATCCGTACGAGTTCGGCGTACTGCTGTTAAACAACCCGCAGTGGGACAAGGCACGGATACTGGCGGTCGTGGAGCGCGGGAAAACCACCACGGTAAGACTGGATCACCCGGTCACCGTGATCCTGATGTACTGGACCGTGGATACCAATTCGGCAGGGGATGTCGTGTTTAGGAACGACATCTACCAGCGCGATGCAGCCGTGCTGGCCGCCCTGAAGCGCCCCTTTCATTTCCGTAAAAGCCCGGTACTGAAACCGTAGGAACACACGCTCCAGACCACTCGCAGC